>DASXEW010000004.1 GCA_036489885.1 Candidatus Baltobacteraceae bacterium | reverse complement strand
TGGGAGTGAGCCCGTGACCGTGTATCCTGAGAGCGATAGCGAGGGCAGCGCAACACTGGCCGTCGTTGACGTCATAATGCTGCCGCTTTGCGGCGGTTGATACGGCAAGCCGCCGCCGCTACTACCACCGCCACAGGCCGTTAGAGCTGCAAGTAATACGAGTGCGCCGGCGCGGATCATCATTGATTTCATCCTAATTCACCGTCACCGTAACCGGTTGCGTTATCGTAAGAGCCTCATAATCCGTCACGTAGAACGTGCACGTACCCGTGCCGTTATTAGCGCCGTCTATCTCAATCTGTTGTTGCCAGGTGGTCGTATTAATCGGGCCGTTAGAGTATGCGTACGCCAACGTCGTGCCGCCGGAGCTCTTGCAGAGTTCATCCTGCGCGCCGTTGCCCGGGCCGGAATTGGCAGTATAGGAAGATTCGCCGTCCGTTCCGTTCGTGGCTCCGAAGTCCGTGGCGGTAAGGAATGTCGTGCCGCTTTGTGACACCGTCGCCGTCTGCGACGACACGGATATCGTCGCGACCGTGTACGTCATGGTCAACGGCTGCGCACTACTCGTAAACGGATTGATCGCGGAGAGATTGTTGTTCACCGTTACCGTCGTCGGCGACGTAAAGCTCGAGCTGGCCTTCACTCCAATGAAGAACTCACAATCACCCCATTCATAGCCGTCGTTAGCTATCGACGCACTTTGCACGTACGCAGAAACTGGCGGCGGCGTACCGTTATTGAAAATCGGGGCGAGCGTCAGCGCGGAATTGTTGGAGACGACCGTTATGGGTGTCGGGCTCCCGTTGACGTCGACAAACGGCGCCGGCGTCGAGTCAGCATCGAACCAGCCACAATCGAAGTCTCCAAACTCGGTAGCCATCAGGCCAGTTGCCGCGACGCCTCCGGTGACAACGATTCGTGCGCCCACCGTCGGGTCGCTCGCATTGCTAGTGTCGACGCCATAATTGCTGCTGTACAATTGAGGAAGCGACGGCGGCGGCGTAAAACCAACAGTAGCTCCGTAGGTGCAATCCCAGAAGTATCCGACCACCGGCCCAAGTTCGAGTCCGAACGCGTTCGAACCACCAACCGTCACGCTTTGGGTCTGATTGACGGCGGCGAGAATTTCGGTGCCATTCGAAAACCCGGTTCCGTATCCCGAACCGCTTTCGTTTGCGGGCGCCTCGTCCGCTTCGAGCACTGAAATTTGTTCGCTTGCTGCGACCGTAGGGATCGTCAGCGTGCACGCGCGCATGTTTTCGCCGATCGTGGATGGCGTGCACAATGGTGACCCACTGCTGATATCAACGTAGACGGTCTGCGTGGTTACGCCGGCCGCGCCCACGCTGATCTGCAGCCCGGCCGGATTGTTCGTCGACAAATACTTTGGCGCGCGTCGTGCTGCGCTTTCGCGGCGTTTGGCTGCGTGCGGGTGCGATTTCCCAACGCCGTTGTGGATATAAACGGTAACATGTGTCCCGGGACCGCTATTGCTCGTTACTTGCTGCGGGCCCCCGGGGACGCCGCCTGCTAGGCCAGCGGAATGCCCGCCACCGCCGCACGCGACGAGAAATGCTGCGCAAACCAAAACGGCGCCGAAAGTGAATAACGTCGTGAACCGCATGCTGTCCCTCTAGGCACTCGACCGAGTTGTTGTTGAGCAGAATGCCGAGACAGCCTGGAGGTTCCTCTATTGAACGGTTAAGGGAACGTCAGGTTAGCCGCTGGCGCGTTCGCGTTTCGTAACGCGATAAACCGTCCGCACGCCTTTGACCGTCTCCAGTTTCCGCAACAATTTGTGCAATTGATCGAGGTTCTCGATCTGTAGCGTGAGCGAGGTCACAGCGATGTCTTTCTTGACGCGTGCCGTGACCGATGACGCCGAGGCTTTCATCTCGGCGCAAACCGCCATGATATCTTGCAAAAGGCCGGCGCGGTCGAGCGCTTCGACTTCCACGTCGACGGCGTGGGTCGCCGTGATGTTGTCGGCCCAGCTTGCCTGCAAAATGCGCTCCGGTTGCGCGTTCATGTAGGCGACGTTCGGACAATCGGCGCGATGCACCGAGACGCCTTTGCCGATCGTGACGAATCCCATGATCGGGTCGCCCGGCACGGGGCTGCAACATTTGGAGAGACGCACGAGCACGTCGTCGACGCCCGCGATCTTGATCCCCGAGCTGCTGCGCGTGACGCGTCGCGCCGGTGGGCGCGGGACCGTCGTGATGTCGACGATATTCGAATTCTTGAGCTCTTCACGCATGCGCTGCGCGACAGAAACCGCGGAAGCGTCGCCGAAACCAATCGCCGCGTAGAGATCGGCCGGCGTCGCGAAATTCATCTTGTGCGCGATGCGTTCGAGCGATTCGCCTCGCGCCGCATCGGGGCGCAGGTTCTGGCGCGCAAGCTCGGCCTCGAGCGCTTCCTGTCCCGCAAGCACATTTTCTTCCTTGCGCTCTTTACGGAACCACTGCTTGATCTTGTGCTTTGCGCTCGACGTGCGAACGATGCCGAGCCAGTCGAGCGACGGGCGTGCCGCTTTCTGCGTGAGGATCTCGCAGATGTCGCCGTTCTTCAGTTGATAGTCAAGCGGCACGATCTTGCCGTTGACCTTCGCGCCGATGCAGCGGTTGCCGACGTCGGTGTGGACGTGATACGCAAAGTCGAGCGGCGTCGCGGCGTTGGGGAGCGAGAACACGTCGCCTTTGGGCGAGAACAAGAAAACCTGATTCTCGAACAGATCGAGCTTCAGGTTCTCCATGAACACGCGTGAGTCGCGAGCGTCGCTTTGCCATTCGAGCAGCGAGCGAAGCCAAGCAAGTTTGTTCTCGAACGAGTCGGACTTGCCGCCTTCCTTATATCGCCAGTGCGCCGCGATGCCGTATTCCGCCGTGCGGTGCATGTCGCGCGTGCGAATCTGCACCTCGAGCGGATCGCCGCCCGGGCCGACCACCGTCGTGTGCAGCGATTGATACATGTTCGGCTTGGGCATCGCAATATAGTCTTTGAAGCGTCCGGGGATCGGCTTCCAGCGCGCGTGCACCTCGCCGAGCGCGCCGTAGCAATCTTTGACCGAATCGACGATGATGCGCACCGCGGTCAGATCGAATATCGTTGAGAAGTCGCGGCCTTTGCGCAACTTCGTGTAAATCGAATAGAAGTGCTTCGGACGACCGGTCGTCTCGTTCTCGATGCCGACGCGATCTAAGCTGTCGCGCAAAATCTCCGTGACGCTCGCGACGGCTTCTTCGCGTTCGGTGCGCTTCTTTGCGACCCGCTCCGCAATCTCGCGATACGACTCCGCATCGAGATACCGTAAGCACAAGTCCTCGAGCTCCGAGCGAATCTTCCAGATGCCCAGACGGTGCGCGATCGGCGCATAGATCTCGATCGTCTCGCGCGCGATTGCGAGTTGTTTGCTTTCCGGTAAGCTCGAGAGCGTCCGCATGTTGTCGAGGCGATCGGCGAGCTTGATAATGATGACGCGAATGTCTTTGGCCATCGCCATGAACATTTTGCGCAGATTCTCGACCTGCGCATCTTCCTTGGATTGATACGGAATGCGCGTCAGCTTGGTGACGCCCTCGACGAGCGTCGCAATCTCGTTACCGAACGTCGCGGCGACTTGCTCGCTCGTGACGACCGTATCCTCAACGACGTCGTGCAGGAGCGAAGCCGCGATTGTGGCACGATCCATTTCCAGCTCGGCCAAGATTTCCGCAGCCGCGAGCGGGTGTTCGATGTAGGCGAGCCCTGAGGCTCGCTTCTGCTCTCCGTGCGCCTGATCGGCCATGTCGTAGACGCGCCGAAGCCACGCACCGTCCAGCGACGGATCGTATTCCTGGACTTTAGCGACTAGTGCATCTATCGACATCGAGCAACCCAAGCAGAGTATTAACGCCTATCTAAGCACAACACGCTGGCGGCTGGGAAGGCCGCAGGCCGCCTAACCGGCGCTCAGTAGCTGATGAAGCTGGTAATCTTGTGGTTGCCGAGAGCCTTGCGGCCGGCCAGCGCTTCGAGCTCGATCAGGAAGGCAAATTCGACGATCTCGGCGCCGAGGCGCTCGACCAGGCGTCCAGTCGCCGCCGCCGTGCCGCCGGTTGCGAGGACGTCGTCAACGATCAGGACGCGCTTCCCGCGGCCGACGGCATCGTCGTGGACTTCGAGCGAATTGGTACCGTACTCGAGCGCGTACTCTTCAGTCATCTTTGAACCCGGCAGCTTGCCCGGCTTGCGAACGGGCACGAATCCGGCGCCAAGCTCGTAGGCCAGGGGTGCCGCGAGAATGTACCCGCGGGCCTCGACCCCGACGACGACGTCGATACGTTCGTTGCGGAAGCGCTCCACGAACATGTCGATCATCGAGCGAAAGCCCTCGGGATGTTTGATCAGTGGCGTGATATCGCGGAACTGAATCCCCGCAATCGGGAAATCAGGGATCGTTCTAATCAGACCCTTGAGCTCGGTCAGATGCACGCGCCGCGCTTCGCGAGGAGAACCCTCGGGCCCTCGGCAGCGTTTAAGCTAGCAGAAAGGACCTGTTACATGCATATCAGGACTTTGGCGGCCGGCGTGCTGTGTGCGACAATCGCATTCGGCGCCGCGGCGCCTGCTCTCGCCGACGGCACGGCGAGCACGCGTAACATCTTCGTTGCCGGCGTTGCAGCTGCAATCGGTCTGACAAATTGGGATCACAAGCGACAAATCAAACGCGAGGAAATGCAAGAACAAGGGCGGCGGCAATCGGCGTATCGCGAATGGTTCTACAAGAAGTATGGCCACTATCCGTCGGATCAAGAATTCCGCGATTGGTACGTAAAGACGTACGGCGTTCCACCCACGTAAGGATTCCTTGACGCCATTCCACCGGCGTCTGCTGCTCGCGATCGCTTGTTCGGTCGCCATTCACGAGATCGTCATCGGAGCCGGCGGATTTTTACGTATGCAGCGTGAGTCCGATCCGCGCGAATCCGTTGACCCGACACGCGTCGTCCTCGAAATCCGCACGCCGTCACCGACGGCGGCGCCGACGGTGGCTCCCAGCCCGAAGGTAGCGCTCGTCCAATCCGTCGCGGCTCCGCGCGCAACGCTCCTCGCCGTGCACACCGGCGGCTCGAAAGGCGCACCCAAGCTCGAGGTTCACACGCAGAAGGTGGTCCATCATAAGGAAAGCCTACCGATCTGGTGGGCCGCGATGCACGCTTCGAAGACCGTCGCAAGCACCGGAGCCGGGACAGAGCCGACACCCGGACCCGGGGCCTCGAGCGGTACCGGAACGGGCACCGGCGCCGGTTCCGAAAACGGCCCCGGCGGAGGAACCGGTGGAAACGGAAGCGGCGTCGCAAATGCGACGGCGCCCTGCGGGAGTCCGGTCTTCTATCGCATTCACGCACAATACAATCGCCAGGACGGCAGCTTCGATGATACGATCCGCGTTCAGTTGACGCTCGGCAGCGGCCAAACGCTCGACGGCGTCTTCCCGTATGCGTGGCACTACGCGAGCGAAGCCGATGACCCGTTCTCACAAAAGGGCTCGGACGACGATGGTGTCATGGCAAAATTGCCGCCGCCGGGTCTCGATCGCTCCAAAGAGCCGCTAGCCGTCCGTCTGACACTCGCGAAGACATTGCCTGACGGCAGAACCTTGTTCGACCCGTGTCCGCCCGGGGTCGGCAAAGACTTGTGATTTAAAGCAAGAGCAATTCGGGACCGTATGTGCCGAACAAGAGATTATGTTCGCGGACCTGATGGACTGGTTCGGTTCCCGTGCGCAGGAGCGCCGGGACGCCCCTCGCGCCCGTATGCCCTACAAGGTGGCTTGCAGCTCTAACGGCCTGACCTGGAGCCCGGTCATGGGCATCGACATCGGCGTGGGCGGAATCTCGATACTCTCACAGCACGGCCTGCACAAAACCGAACTCGACTTCAAATTAACCATCGGTTCGCGGATGATCCCTTGCCGCATGGCGGTCGTCCGTCACGAAGGCGCGATTCAAGCCGGCAACAAGCTGCACAAATACGCGCTGCGTTTCGTCTCGATGAAGCGCGACGATCAAGACGCGATGCTTCGGTGGCTGCGCGGAGCTCCGCTCGAAGACAAAAACAAGGCGCAGCAAGAGCTTGCCGCCGTTCGCGTTAGCCCCGACGACGTCAATCGGCTTTTTCCGAAAGCCATTCAAGATCGTCTGCATGCGGAGCTTGTCTCACGCAAACGTCTCGCGCCTCCGGATGGAAAACACTCACCACTCGTCGCGTATTACTACGGTGGCGTGGTTACGAAGAACGGCAAGCGTCTGCACCATCTCGCGATCGAATCGAAGATCTCGCACACGACGCACAACCACCATCATTCGGAAGCGCGTCATCGCACCCGTTTCACGTTTGACGACGGCGCAACCGAGATTACGGTCTTAGACTAAGTCTGCTGATCCATCGGGATCGCAATGACCCGCGAAAGCGTATCGTCGAAATACACCTGCGTGACATAGTTGTTGACGTGATGCGGCTTCACGAGGCGGGATTCGATGCGCAGCACATGCATCTCCACACCTTGGCGTAGCGTCTTTCCGAGGTAGCGCAGCTTGACGAGCGGCTCGACGGTCGGATGTAGCGGCGCAAGGCGCTTCATTTTTACTAGCTCGCCGAGCAGATGCTTGAGTGCAGTCTTCGGCAATAAGCGCGCCGCGTCGTCGGGACGCGTTTGCAGAGAGTTCAAGTCCAGACGCAATTTGTCGCTCGGCGCCGGCACGTTCTCGATGAAGCGCGCGAGCGCGTCCCAATGATCGGCAGTGATGCCGATGAACTTGCCGCCCGTTCGCCAGGCCTCACCGCCGCGCAGTTTCCCGGGAACCGATCCGGCTTTCGAAACAAGCGCGGTGATCTGGCGATCGTCGAGCGTTAGCTCGACAAGAAATTCTTTCAGTCCGATCTCGTCGTTCGTCAGCAATCCAAGTCCGCCGACGCTGATATCGACCGCAAGTGCCGGAACCATCGTCGCACCACGATCGAGCGAGTACTGGACCTTAAATGGCCGTTTGACACGCTGATGAGCGCGTTCCGTATGACCGCGCTTCTTGTCGGCTCGACTCGATCCGAAAAGCGGCACTAATCCTAATCCTAAAGGCGGGAGGGCCCAGATTTCGCTTGGGCTCACCCCCGCCTCCTTTAGCCGCGCCTAATTTGCAGCGAAAGCCTGTTCGAGATCAGCAATGATGTCGCCGATGTTTTCGATCCCGACTGAAAGCCGGATCGTCTCTTCGGACACGCCGCTCTCCCGTTGCTCCTGCGCCGTCAGCTGCTGGTGCGTCGTCGTCGCCGGATGTATGACGAGGGACTTCGCGTCGCCGACGTTTGCAAGATTCGAGAAGAGCTTGAGGCGGTCGATCAGTGCTCGCGCTTCGGCGGCGCCGCCATCGATCCCGAACGTAAGGATCGCGCCTTGACCCTTGGGCAGGTATTTCTTTGCCCGCCCGTGCGCGGCATGATCCGGCAACCCCGGATACGACACCCAACGAACTTTCGGATGCTTTGCCAGATACTCGGCCACCGATTGGGCGTTCTGCGAGTGCCGTTCGATGCGTAGAGCCAGCGTCTCTAGCCCCTGAAGGAAGAGCCACGAGTTGAACGGGGCTTGCGCCGCACCAAGATCGCGCAACAGCTGCACGCGCGCCTTGATGATGTACGCAAGCGTACCGAAGACGTTCTGATAACGAATCCCATGGTACGACGGATCCGGATCCACGAACTCATTGAACTTGCCGGACGCCGCCCAGTCGAATTTTCCGCCGTCGACGATCAGGCCACCGATCGAAGTGCCGTGGCCGCCGATGAATTTGGTGGCCGAATGCACGACGACATCCGCACCCCACTCGATGGGACGGAGCAGGTACGGCGTAGCGAGCGTGTTGTCGACGATCAACGGGATTGCGTGCTGATGCGCGACTTCTGCAATCGCCTCGACATCGAGAACGTCGATCTTCGGGTTGCCGATCGACTCGCCGAAAATTGCTTTCGTGTTCGGTTGAATCGCGCGTGAAAAATTTTCGGGCTTCGACGGATCGACGAACGACACGTTGATGCCGAGCTTCGGCAGCGTGTGCGTGAAGGCCGAATACGTCCCGCCGTACAGCGAAGCCGCGCTTACGATGTGATCGCCGGTTCCGGCCAGGTTGAGCACCGAATAAATGACGGCGGCCTGACCGCTGGAAAGCCCGAGCGCCCCGACGCCCTTCTCGAGCGTCGCAATACGCTGCTCGAGAACATCGGTCGTCGGATTCATGATCCGCGTGTAGATGTTGCCGAACTCTTCGAGCGCGAACAGGCGCGCTGCGTGGCTCGTGTCATTGAACAGGTACGAGGTCGTCTGGTAGATCGGGACGGCGCGTGCTTTTGTCGTTGGGTCGCCGGAGTGACCGCCGTGGATCGCGACGGTTTCGAAATCGGGTACGCGGTTCTCGAGAGCTGTGCTCATATCAATTCGTCCTTTTTGCGATGGGGAACGAAGCAAATAAAAAAGCCTCCGACCGGCGGAGGCGTCTTTTGTGTTGCGGCGGGGCCGCAGACCAATGACTCCTTACGCCGATCCCCGTGGGAAACAGCACATGGCCATGGTCATCATTCGGGCGTGAGCCGACATGCGTGGGACTTTATCATGGGCGTCAGTCGTCGGTCAAGCAGCCAAGCGACTCCGATAAAAAAACATCATCCAAATGGACGCAGGAACGCTTGTCATTGAGGCGCACCCGGCCCAGCATGAAAACTGCCGTCCTCATTTCTTTCATACTTATAATTAGCGGACCGTGGACCGCCCTTAACGCGCAAAGCGCGGCGCAATCGCCGCCGGCTCCGGGCGCCGTGGACGTCGGCCAGGAACGGATCGACGAGGTTCTTACCAAGCCGAAAGTCACGTCCGATGAGTTTGCGCCTTCATACTTGCAGCACAACACGCAAGCTAAGGTCGAGGGAATCGTCAAAGACCTTAAGTCTCAAATCGGCGGTTACAAGAGCGTCAAGAAATCAACGGATAAGAACGATCCGCCCTTCGACGAAACTTGGCAACGCTATACGGCAGTCTTCGCTAAGGGAGTCGACGACGTGTACATCCACTTCGACGACTCCGGGAAAATCGACGCGCTTACGTTTCGCGCGCCGAAACCGGGCGGAACTTAGGCCGTCGTACTAAACAGCGGGGGCTGCGAACCCGTGCTGTTCGTCCCAACCGACGAGTACGTGGGCGAGAGTAATTGCGCAAGCTTCTGCTGCTGTTCGGGCGTCAGCACCGATTCGATCTGGGAAAGCACGCTCGCCGGCGAGGCTTGGCTTTTCTGGGCCGTTTGCACGATCGAGGCGATCTGGGACTGTTGATCCGTCGTCAGGTCTAGGGCCGACGCGAGCGTCTGCGCTTGTGAAGCTCCGTCGGCTTCGCCTGCGTGCTTTCCGTGATGACCGTGATGGACGTGCGCCCCCGAGGTGTCCTGACTCCCCGCAGTTCCCGATGCGATCGCTGAAATTTCGCTCTGCGCCTGTGCGGATGTAATTGACCCGCTGGCGAGCTGACCCAAGATCGACTGAACTTCCGATTCCTGCGCGGGCGTCAGATCCGTGGGGATGCTGATCGACGAGGATGCCTCTTGTTGTGACGATGCGAGTGAGGAGGTGATTCCGTTGAGAGCCGACGACACGAGTAACTCCTTTTTAGCTGATATACCTCACGTCGGAGCCTGGGAGTGCGCGATTTAGATTCCTCGGAGAACCTCAGGAAAGCGATCTCAGAAATCGAGCAGCGCATTCGCCCGTACATCCGGCGAACGCCGGTAATCGAGATCAATCCGGCGGATTTTGGTGTCGCGTGTTCGGCGATTGCGCTAAAGCTCGAATTGATGCAATACGCGGGTTCGTTCAAGACGCGTGGTGCATTCACGAACCTCTTGTTGCGCGATGTTCCCAAAGCCGGAATCGTTGCGGCGTCAGGCGGCAATCACGGCGCTGCGGTCGCGTACGCAGCCATGCGTCTTGGAATTCCGGCGACGATTTTTGTTCCGAGCATATCATCACAAGCGAAGGTCGATCGCATTCGCTCCTACGGTGCACGTCTCGAGATTCGCGGTGATCTTTATGCCGATGCGCTCGCTGCAAGCGAAGAGTTTGTCCGCGAATCCGGCGCGATGCCGGTGCACGCTTTCGATCAAGCCGAGACGATTCGAGGGCAAGGCACGCTCGCACTCGAGCTGGAGCAGCAAGCCCCGAATCTCGACACGGTGCTGGCCGGCGTCGGCGTCGGCGGTTTGATCAGCGGCATCGCCGCATGGTACGGCGGGCGCACGCGCGTGATCGGCGTCGAGCCGCGCAAATCACCGACGCTGACGCGCGCGTTCGAAGCCGGTAAGCCGGTCGATGCCGAAGCCGGTGGGATTGCGGCAGATTCGCTTGCACCGCGTCGCGTCGGCGAGCTGGTGTATCCGATCGCGCGTCAATACGTCGAACGCGTTCTGCTCGTCGAGGACGAAATGATCGAACAGGCGCAGCAGCGACTTTGGGACGATCTTCGTCTCGTCGCCGAACCGGGCGGCTCAGCCGCGTTTGCGGCATTGCTTGCGGGCGTCTACACTCCGTCGAGCGATGAGCGCGTTGGCGTCGTGGTCAGCGGCGGAAACACCGTTGTCACCTTGCGTGCGGTGCCGCAATAGCCGAGAGCATATCGGTTGTCCCCGAAATACGCTCGAGATGCGGGAAGCGGAGCCCGTCGTGATAGTTGAGGGTTAGGACTTGAAACATGCCGGCGCGCTGCTCGAGAAGCACGATCGGCGCGTTTGTATGCTGCATCGTCTTTAGCGAATATTCGAGACGCGCCTTGTCGACGGCGAATCCGTCGATCGCAAGAATCGTCGCCTTAGGAACAAGGCCGGCATCCCAAGCCGGCGAGCCTTCACGAACGTCAAGCACGACATTTTTCGAGTCGGTGTTGAAGCCGAGGCTGAACCAGGCATTCAGGCCGTCACGATCGGCGACATCGTCGAATACGAGATACGGGTTCGGTGTTTGATTCCACACCAGTTTCCATCCGGCACGCGCGAGCTCGTCCTCAGGCGGAGTCGCGGTGGCCGTGTAGACGTGACGCTGAAAGAACGCGTGCCAATCGTACGGCTCAACGTCGTTCAAGAGCGCTTCGATCTCGGCGCGCGTATAGGTTTTGACGATTGGCCCGGTAACTGCCGGCAATGTGTAGCGGTGCAGAAACGTATCGATCGAACGCGTGCCGTGCGAACGCTCGCGGATGATCGTATCGACGTCGAGCCAGAGCAAATGGCCTTCGACGTAAAAATCGCTCGCCATCCGGCGGATCGAGTCGTAATCGCCGTGTTCGGTATAGAAATACGGCGCGCCGGTCGTTAGATCGATGATCGGCGTGGTTTTTCGTCCGGATTCCGACGCCATCTGTGCGTAGTCGGCTGCGACGAGATCTGGGTATGTTTTTGGATCGCGCAGACCGGCGCGAAACGAGATCAGGTCGCCGAGATATTGATTCATGCCTTCGTAGACCCAGAGCAAGTCGGTTTTCTGCGGTACTTGAAAGTTCGGCGTCGTGAGATCGTATGGCCGGCGGTATTTTCCGTTCCACGAGTGCGAGAACTCGTGCGTCACCAAATCGGCGGCCCCGACGTTGACCTGCGAGTTTGTCAGGAAATCGTTATCCGAACGATTGTCGCTCGATTGGTGGTGTTCGATGCCCTGAAATGGGATCGAGTTGCTAAGGGTGAGCAGCGCGTGATAGTCGGCAAAATGCCGCGATCCGTAGAGCGCAAACGCTTCGGCGGGAACGCGTTGGTAAGCATGAAGAATGTTTGGGGAAATTTCGAGATCTTTCGGATCGTCGGCGAAGGCGTCGAGCTCGACGAAGGCGCTGCCTTCTTTCCAAAGCGTCCACTTTTGGACGTACGCCCCCAAGTCCATCGGCGAATCGACGAAATTCACAATCGCCGCCGGCGCAAAGTCGACGCGATCGCCGCTTTGTGATTGCACGCGCAGCGCTGTGCCGAACTGCCACGCAGACGGCAGCATGACCGAAGCTTTGACCCAATACTGCGCGGAGTCGATCCCGTGTTGATACAGCAGCACGCGATTCCAATTGACGATGGCGAGTGAGGCCGTCGACATGATATCTCCGGGAGCGTTGAGCAGAATATCGAAATCGAGCGTGACGCTCGTTACGCCCTGCGGGACGTCGAGGTGGAACGCGTACATATCGAGGTCATCGCGGTGCCAGGCAACCGGCATCGAGCCGGATGAAACGCGCAGGCTCGCAAGATCGTAGAGTGGACCGGTCGGTCCGTGTTCGCCCGGAATCCACTGTGGATAATCGATCGTGAAGGTCCCGGATTGCACAGGCATCGTCTCGTGAACGAAAAGCACCCCGCGCCTGACCTGGCGCGCGTCCACGACGAGAGTCATCGGATTCTGCTCGGTCGCAAGCGACTGCGCGGGCGTGAACGTTTGCGCGTACGCGGGCCGCGCGATCGCAAGTAGCGCGACGGCGACGAGCGCCGCAAAGACCCTCATCGCTTCTCTGCCTCGAACTGTTTGCGGATGCGGTCCAATGATTTCTCCTGTTCTGCATCAGGCTTAGGGTAATGAAGATCGAGTGATTCGAGCGCATCCACCGTAATCTCGCCTATCGCCGCTCGCGAGCACCATTTATGATCGGCTGGAATGACGTACCACGGTGCAAAGTCGGTGCTCGTCGCGGAAAGCATCGACTCGTATGCGGCGATGTACTCTTTCCAATACTCGCGTTCCGTTGCGTCACTCCGGGAGAACTTCCAGTTCTTCGAGGGATCGTCAAGACGGGCGAGCAGCCTGGTTCGCTGCTCATCCTTGGAGATGTGCAGAAAGAATTTCAGGATACGCGTTCCGTTGCGCACGAGATGACGCTCAAACGCGTTGATATCCTCGAAGCGCTCGCACCAAATGTCTTTGCCGTTCTCGACGTCCTCTTTGGCGAGCAAACTGCTGTGGACGCGCACGACGAGTACTTCCTCGTAGTAGGAGCGATTGAAGATGCCGATGCGGCCGCGCTCCGGTAGCGCTTCCTGACAGCGCCACAGAAAATCGTGGCTCAACTCTTCTTCCGTAGGTTGCTTGAAAGCGTGCACGTCGACGCCCTGCGGATTCACACCCGACATGACGTGCTTGATCACGCCGTCCTTGCCGGACGAATCCATGCCTTGCAGTACGATTAGAACCGCATACGAACGCGAAGCCGCAAGCTTTTCTTGCAAAGTCTCAAGCTTGTGGAGATTGCGCTCGTGGCATTCGCGCGCATCATCCTTATCTTTGAAACCATTTGTGTCGCTCGGATCGATCTCTCCCAGATGGAGCGGCACGCCGGGCTTCACGCGCAAGTGTTTTTGCTTCACGATTGCCGCTCGCTTGCGCTCCTTTAGTTGTCCGAACCTTCATGCGCCCTTAAGGTGAATTGGGTAAGCTCGCAGCGGCGGGAGCAGTCCGCGTGGGGGACCTGCTTCCGGGAAACCGCCTTGCGCAACCCCTCGTGCAAGGCGGTTTCGCTTTTTGTCGCAAAGACGCTGGCATGTCGCCGCGGTCGGAACAGCACAAGCTCGTTCAAGAAAAGTTCTCGCAGCAAGCCGAGCACTGGCGCGCCTTGAGCATCCCCCATGATTTGCAGGCAATTTTACAGCGCGTCGAGCTGTCGCCGCATGCGCGCGTGCTCGACGTCGCGGCGGGAAGCGGATTGCTGAGCCGCGCCCTCGCTCGCCGCGCCAAAGAAGTCGTGGCTGTCGACATCACTCTGGAGATGCTCGCCGGCGGCCGCGAAGCTGCTGCGCGCGAAGGCATAACCAACGTCACGTTTATGCAGGCCGAGGCCGAATCGCTGCCGTTCGAAGACGGTTCGTTCGATCTCGTCGTAACGCGCTTCTCGTTGCATCACATTGCTGAGCCGCAGCGCGTCGTCAACGAGATGGTGCGTGTCGCGCGCGGACGTGGTCGCGTGCTGTTGATCGATATGGTCGTCACCGACGATCCCGATCTTGCGCAGCGCGCGAACGCGATCGAACGCCGCCGAGACCCGTCGCACGCTTGGACGCCGACATGGTCGCAGCTACAAGCGTTCCCGGCCACGGCAGGGGCCGCAGTCGTTGAAGCCTACACGCAAGACCGCACGCGCGACCTCGACGATTGGATCAAAATGTCCGGAAGCGAGATCCGGGACGAGCTGATTGCGGCCTTCGAAGCCGATCTTGCGGGCGGCGAACCGACGGGGCTGGAGCCCTATCGCCAAGGCGATGCGATTCGTTTCCGTCATCCGCTAGGAATCGTGCTCGCTCGAGCCTAGAGGCCTCACGTGTGAATCGCGGTCTGACGGTTTTTGCAAAAGGGAATCTCGACGTACGCGATTCCCTCCATTCGCTTCGTCTTGACGGGGTTGTCGCCTGGAATGGCGTCAACGAAATCGTCCGCGCGCGCTTCCCGGCAGCCACGATCCGCATCAAGCACGAGCTGTACACGCGCTCTGACGCGCTCCTAGCCGCGACCGGTACGGCGCCTGCGGCACTGGACGAGCGGCGTTCGCTCCTCGAGCCGTACACGCCGGAAACGCAATTCAGTCGCGCGCTCTTCGAGACCAAAGCCGATGCGTACGTTCTCTCGATTCAGCCGGACATCATGACCGCACTCTATCGGCACCGCAGCAACGGCTATCTGCTCAGCGCAATCGCCGAAGATACTTGGCCGGCCGCGGACCGCGACTGGCTTGCGGAAAACTTTGCGTTCAACGGCGTACTCGACGTCGACGCGTCGATGCGCAACCTCGAGCGCATCATCGCGCACATTCGCGCCAATAACGATGCGCCGATTCTCGCCTACAACGTCTCGAGCGTCGTCCCAGGCGAGTCCGTCCGCAATTATGCCGAGTTCCCCGAAAGTCTCTCGACGCGCATCCGGCGATTCAATCTTGGCTTGATCGAAGTTTCGGAACGCAACGGCATCTGGATTATCGACGTCGACACTATCGTAGCGCGCGCGGGCGCCGACCGAACGAAGATCGACACGCTCCACCTGACCGCCGAGGGTTGCCGGCTCGTCGCCGGCGAGGTCGTCGACACGCTCGAGCAGCTCGATCTCTTTTCGGGTGCTGCGGTCTAATGCGCCCGAGCGTCGTCATTCGCACCAAAGACGAGTCGCGACGGTTGCGCTTGACGTTGACGTCGCTCTCGGCGCAGTCCGTTTCCGCGCAAGTTGTGGTCGTGAACGACGGGTCTTCCGACGATACACACGACGTGCTTCGTGAGGCTGCGAATTGGGTCGACCTGCTCACGGTCGAGCACACGACCGCACGCGGGCGATCTGCAGCGTCGAATGCGGGAGCACGCGCCGCTACCGGTGACCTGCTTGTCTTTCTCGACGGCGACACGCTCGCCGGCCCGCATCTGGTCGAACGGCACGTAGCCGCGCACGCGACGCCCGGCGTCGTCGGACGGGGCGAGACATTTCACATTCGCTCCACCCGATTGCTGCGCGATCCTGAAACGCTCGATCCTTGGCCGGCTGACGAGCACACCCTTTTCGAACGTCCGCGCGCCGAAGTGGAACGCATGCGTATCACGCGCGACGAGATCTTGCATGATTTTGCATCGGTCGAACGGCGTGCCTCACCCGGCGTCTACCCCGGATCAGGCGCGCGGCGCGTCTACGAGCTCGAAATGGATGCGCTGCATAACCACCCGGATTCGCCCGTGCTCTGGGCCGCAGCTTGCGGCAGCAATCTCTCCGTCGAGCGCACGCCTTTTCTCCAAGCGGGCGGATTTCTCGAAGCGCTCGATCTCAACGAACATCGCGAGCTTGCGCTACGGCTCTACGCGCAAGGTGTGCGCCTCGTTCCGGTCCCCGGCGCCCGAACGTATCATTTGATTCATGGCGTGACGCGCAATCCGCTCGAAGAGCGCGCGTGGGAAGACGTCTTCTATCGCGCGCATCCCACTGCGGTCGTGAAACTTTTGCCGGTACTGTGGGCGTCACTGGCGCCCGACTCGACGATACCGCCTGCCGAGCGCATTCTCTCGCTTCCCGAATTGGAAGCCGCTGCAGCGCGAGCGCGGCGATGCTGATCGCCGGGGCCGTCACTGAGAACGAAGGGCATGCATTGATGCTCGCGGCCGAGCAAGCGCGACAGCTCCTCGTGCGTGCGGGTGCGCGTGAATGGAAGATCGATTGCGAGCTGACGGGCAGCCTGCATTTCGAAGCCGATCGTCAACCGGCAATCTGCATCGTCTCACTCCTGCGTGAGGTCGATTCCGATCCGCTCGATCAGGTTCGAATCCGGCTTATGGACCAGCTGGGCAAACTCGACGCTCGGCAAACGGCCGTCTATCTTTGCACCGTTTTTCGCGCCTGCGAAAACGATGCGCCGCTGCTCGAGCGGATCCGCCGTCTCAATTTGCTGGCTGCGGATCTTTCCCACCACTTGGATATCGGAGTCATCGACTTCGACCGGCAGTTTGCCGACTTCGGCGCGCGGCCGCTGCAAACGAGTTACCGTCTGGAAGGTGGCACGACCCGTGAAATTGCTGCGTACACGATTCTCAAGACGCTGCTCGCGTCGGGAGCCTTCGACAACCACGTCGACGACGAGACGATTGAAAAGGCACGCGCGATGTACGACCGTGCCCACAAAGCGAACGTGGTGACCTCGTGACGTACGCGCTCGTCGTCGGCGGCACGAAGGAAGCCGTCGACGTTCGTCTCCTGGAGTGGCACGTGCAACCCGGCGCAACTGTGGCGCCGGGCGACTTGATCGTCGAGCTCGAGACATATAAAGTCATCGTTGAGGTTCGCGCGCAGCAAGGCGGCGTTTTGCGGCGTATCGGGTGCAAGGCGGGCGAATGGCGCAAGCTCGGAGACGTTCTGGGAATTTTCAGCGACGACGCCGGCGGCGCACTCCCTGAATCTTCGGAAGGTCTGCCGATTTGGGAGGCGCGGTTCGAGATCGCCTAGCCGACGACGCGTGCGATCTGCTCGCGCAGCTGGGATTGCAAGAATCCGCCTTGATGGACACCATCGGGTAGGTGGTGCTGCGCTCCGAGCATTGCGACCAGCTCGTCCGCATCGACGATCGTGACGTCGCGGTCCCGCGCGAGATCGTACAGCATGAGGTTCAGCTCCTTTGAGCGCAGCGTCGCCACGATGTCGCTCATCGGCAGATCGAACGCCGCGTAGTTGAAGATTGCATCGCCGATCGAGCTCGAAAACGAATTGAGTACGACAAACCGCGCCGGATGCCGCTCGCGCACGGCGTCGATGAGTGCATAGTAGTCCCTGGTCACGTCCGCAACCGAACGTGTCACGACATCGAAATCCGATTTGATCCAGGCTTCGATGGCCGGCGACAGCTCGGCCATGCGAAAGGCGTGCATGGTGAGCGTGTAGCCGAGACGCCGGTGCCGAAATGCGAGTGAAAGTTCCGAGTTCAACGAAAGAACGATGACGTCGGGGGGACCCGTGGGGACGACTCCGGAGCGCGTGAGCAAGCTGTAGGATTCCTCGAGCGGAGAACGCACGAGCGCAGCCAGCGCGCCACCTGCCACGATCCAGTCATCCCCCGTCGGCGACGGCGATGCTGCGGCCAGCGATGCGGCAGCGTCGGCTTCGATCTCGCGCTGTTGTTCGGAAGTGCGTTCGAGTTGTTCGAGAAGCACGCGGACTGATGGAACGAGTGAATCATCCGACGTCCACACGACATGCGTTGACGGGGAGATAAGTAAGGCAAGCTCCAAAAATGCATCGCGCTCTCCGCGGAAGATCCCCGTCTGCTCGCAGATACCAAGGCTCAGTACCGTAGTAAACGGTCCGGTGTGATCGCCGCGCCACATTCGCGCGCGATCGTACCAACCGGAAAGCAAGCCGGCAGACGTATCCGCAAGCTGCGTGACGCGCCGGCCGGCAAGGAACAGCAGCCGCATAAATTCGCTCGTCGCCTCGATCGGCTTTTCCCCGGGCCGCAGCTCGAGGTCTCCAATCGAAAAATCGGCCTGCCAACGATTGTGATGCGGATGTCGATCCAGAAACCCGCCATGCGAGACGTCGGCTTTGCGAAGCCGGCCACTTGCGGACGCGAGAAACGCAACTTGAAGATCACGCCATTCATCGCGAAACGGCATGACGTCTTGTGCTGAAGGCGGCGCTACGGCAACGTTGCAGTAGGCGAGCAGGTCACCCGGTTTGCAATTGCGCCCTTCTTCCGCAAGCCATCGGACCCCGGAACGAAGAACGACGACATCCTCGCCGAGCGGCCCGGCGCGAAGTGTCGTCACCACCACTCCGGCTGAAAGAGAATCCCGGCGACGCTGAATCGCGCGGCACGAACCGGCGAGCCATCCAAAACTTCGGCCGGTTCGGTGCTCAAATGCGCAATCGGCGTTCCGGGAGCGACCTCATCGCCGGCCGCGATCGACAGCCGCCGCACCCACGCACGTTCTCGAACGACGATTCGAAAGTATGAAATCGCGGGACAATCGTGCTCCGCGTAACTGGTCAAGTCGACGCTCACGTCGAGAAATTTTCCACCGGACGGAAGCGGCTCGCCTTCCTTTGCGTGGACAGCCTTAATCACCGCACTTGTCATGAGCGGGTTGAGCGTAGGGAGCGTCAAGATGAAAACCAAAGCGTTGTCACCCCGAGCGACGTCGAGGGGCAGCGACCATGGCCTCTGAATCCGGCTCGTTGCACGTGAATCCTTTGGCGTCGCCATCAAGCGACTTTTACCGAAGCGCCGACGAAAGCTCTATCCACGATTTCTTATGCATCGCGGGTTGGGCGGAGCAATATCGCCGCGAGCCGCAGGCCGCGCGCGCCGCCGCAGCCGGTGCGCTCGAGCGCTGGATTTCAGCTGGCTTGCCGTTTCGTAAGCATCACTCGGTACGCACCTTCGATCCGGCCGAAGTCGTCAATTTCGCGAAAGCACTCGGCATGCGCGGGGACGATGACTTTTGGGAGCAGCATTATGTTGCAACTGGACGCTGGTTGGTCGGCGAGCTCGCTGCACCACGAACCGTCGCTCCGGATGAATCCCGGTGCTTTTCGTTACGTCTCGAGCGAACCGTTAACCTCGGCCACTACGCCGCCGGCGACCGCGTGCGGTTGCATCTTCCGCTTCCAATCGAAGACGAATCGATGCATGACGTACACGTTGTACCCGACGTCGATGGAGCGACGCGCATAGAATCCGCACGCATCGAGTCGGGACGCCTGGTCGCAACGGTAATCGTGCCGCAAGAGAAAATCGCCTCCATCGCCGCTGAGATCGCCTTTTGTCATCCTGAGCGTAGTGAGCGAAGCGAACGTAGTCGAAGGACCGCCACAATCTCCGACCTCGAGCTCTACCTTCGCCCGCAGGAACAGCTCATTAAGATTACACCACGGATGCTCGAGCTCGCGAAGCGGCTTGGTGTGAATAAAAACGATTCGCTCGCGACGATGCGAAGCATCTGGGACTTCTTCTTCGAGCATCTGGCGCTCGGCGTCGTGCACTATGATGCGCTCGGCGAAAATCCACTCGATTTCGCAATCGAGTCGGGCTTATTCGATTGCCGTCTCGGCTCCGCGCTGATCGTCGCACTTTGTCGCGCTGGCGGAATACCGGCGCGAATCTGCAGCGGGTACGCGCTCTACGCCGTGCCGTACTACCATCACTGGGCCGAGGTCTGGACCGACGATCGTGGCTGGCTGCCGTTCGATCTTATTTGTTGGGATCTCTCGCTACGCGGAGAAGATGCTACCTGGACCGGCAGATTCTTCGCACGCATTGACGCGCGCATGACGACCGAGAGATTGCCGCGCACGTTCACAGGATTTCCATCGGTGCAGTTTCCGGATGCCTGGCACGTGCTGTCGAGACCGATCCAAAATGGCGCCGCCTTCGGACTCTTTTCCGTCGAGACCGGCGCCCTCGTCTACGAAGACCGCTTAGCGCTCAAAACAAACGCTTGACCATTGCTTCCTTGAACGGTAACGTCACCCGCGCCGAAGTCGATCGGTGCCAACCCTTCGCGAAGCTCGCGCTCACGCCGCTGTAGTAGCCCTTTCGAGATTGCGAGTTGCTCTGCGAGCATCTCGTGGTGCTCGCGCGGATACTTGTTGAGATCGTGCGTAACGTATACGTAGAGAAACGGTTGCGCTGCGAGCGTTGCGAATCCCAGCCGTTTCTGCAGCTCGAGACATACAACCGAATCGTGCGTATACTCCGCTGCTTCGCCTTCTTCCGGATAGGCGATCATGGCCGATCGCGAGCACAACAATGTTCCTGGATGCGCCCGCTGCTGCGTCGCATGCCAATTGAGCCAGTACAGCCGGCGCGACTCCACCATGAACTGCATCGTCTCTTCCAAGTAGAGACAGGCGGCGTCTTGCTGCTTTAACGCGCGGTATTGTTCTTCAAGCCGTCGCGGGTGGTAGATGTCGTCGTCGTCCCACTGGCAGAAATACGCTCCGGAAGCGGCTTCGCAGCTCAGGTTTCGCAGTGCGCCGAGTGAACGGCTCCGTTCCTCGTGGACGACGCGGACATCGCCGCGGCCGAGTGACTCGACGTGCGCAGCGAGCGGACGCATTCTATCGCGGGGCCCGTCTGTAACGACGACGAGCTCCTTGTTTTCGTACGTTTGTTCACAATACGCGGCAACGCTCTGCCGAAACAGTTCGAGCCGTTTCGGCATCGTCACCATCAGGCAACTGATTTTCTCTTCTGTCATCCAGAGCGTAGCGCCGAAGCCGCGTAGTCGAGCGACCGCTTATATCTTCGCGTTCGCCACGCAGCCTGTGCGCGGGCGCTGAAATATAACGGCGACGCCGCACGACGATGTGAACATGCCGTGCGCATCGTGATCGACGTTGGGGACTTCAGCGACGTCTTGATTCGTCCCCGACGGGTGCCGCGTGCGAAGGTATTGCGTATACGATAGCCCGCGCGCGAGACGATAGGGTCCCTCGGCTTCGCCTTTGCAGCTCTTATCGAGGACAGGATGATTCGGATCCGTATCGAGCATTCCGAGCATATAGGTGACGCGGCGCTTAACGTAACGTGCTTCGAGCGCGGCAGCGTCGAGCGTAATGTACGGTGGGAGATTGTCCATCCCGTACTTCCAGTTGTTGAAACCCGAACAAGTCGCGGCAATGCTCGGGACCGGCCGATACGAATCAAAATACAGATACGACGACGGATTAGCGACGACGAATCGAATCGCGACGCCGGACGCTGCGAGATCGTCCGGAGCTTTTCCGACGACGGCATAGCGCTGAATGAGCTGGCCACCCGCCGAGTGACCGATGAACACGATCTCACGCAACGCGGGAAAGCGCGACCGATCTGCGAGCCGCTTCGCGATCGCATCGAGAACCGAGAACGCGCTGATCGGCGCGGGTCCGATTGCCGGAAGACCGTCGAGCCAGGTTTGCACTTCCCAGCGAATCGTGCTGGCAGGCAGCGAATGTCCGGCGACGTCGATCTGCGCCAAAAACTGTGGTGTGATCAAGATCGTGTTCGCGCCTGCGCCGGCTGCGGCGACCGCTTCTTCGCCTGTCTTCTCGTACTCGTCGCTGTTGCGGAGCAAGCCCGAGATGTTGATCAATGCGCGTACGGCCGATGGCGATCCGTCAAGCGACCCCGTCGCAAAGTAATGCACGATCCCCGAACCTTCAGGCGCCTGCACGAGAAACTCGCGGTCGCCGACGTGCTTCACAGGCTTGTAGTGCGGATCGTCTTCCTTTTGCGCACTCACCGGACACGTGGCAACGCCCGCGATGAAAAGCGCCGCGATAAAAGTGGAGAGTCCCCGTAATATCATTCGTATCACGGGGACTCTCCTCAGTGGTTTGGGATTGCGGCTCCTGCCGCTACGGCAGATTCACCAGCACGACGTTGTCAACATACATGAAGACACCGTATGAGCTTCCTGAATCACCGGACTTACCCCACGTCCCTATAAAGAGCGTGACACTCTGGTTGGCCAGTGACTGGATCGTTGAAGTGTATGGGCCTTTGACCACCCATGTGGGCGTTGTCGGTGAGCCCGTACAGTTCTGATACATCTGACCAACTGCTTGGCCCGTACAGATAGACTCGCTGAAGAGCTGGACCTGGGACGTCGCGCCGCTTATGACGTAGTACGGATTCGTCGGCGTCGAGTCCGTCGCCAGTGTCAGCGTTCCGCCGACCACGAGAGATGCTTTCTGACCGATGTAGGCGCTGCCGTCGTTTCCGCCTTCGAGGACTGCCAATGACATGTACGGATTCGACGGAATTGTCACTTGCTGGCAGATTCCGTAGGCGCCGCGAGGTTCATCGGGACCCGTCGTCCCCAGAACTCGGCCGATTAGGGCTGCATACTGGACGCCTCCGTACGGCGTCGGCTCAGGGTTCACGGCAGCGTCGTCAAAGCTCACATTAATACTGCTCTGGAAGCTCGGCGCTACTGCCTGCGTTGCTGTCGGACGAGGAGTCGGCGTTTCTTCCGGATCGGAACACGGGGTCCAACCAGTGGTGCTATTGAGCGTCCACTGCCCAGCAGTGCCTTCGGCCGTGAAGTTGTTGTCCGCAACCAAATCCGGATAGCTCGGAATCGGTGTCGGCGTCGGAACCGGCGTCGGCGTTGTGCCGGTGATTGCGACGAGTGCAAAATTCGCACCCGGAGACCCCGTCGGAATCACGATCGGGCTTGCAACCGCTGCCGGCGTGAAGAGATACGTGACGTTCGTCGCTGTCGGTCCCGGCGAACCTTGCGGCGTTCCGCCCCCGTAGATGTTCCAGCCGGGAATCGTCGGATCGTAATAGGCGATGAAATAGCTCGCACCCGCTATTGGGCTCGCGACGGTCACCGACCACGCTGGCGGACCTGGGAACGTGAGACTCGCGCTTGCGATGACGTCATAGAACCATTGCGCCGTGTACGTGAAGTCCTTGATGTTGCGCAGCGAAGCCGGCAATCGCGCCTTCGAGAGCGCTGGAAGGCTGCTCGTCGCTGACGTCGTTAACGTCATCGACGCGCTCGACGGGCCGCCGCTAGCCGCGAGGAACTGTAGGTTGGCTTGATTGCCGCCAATCGACGGTGCCGCAAGCGTAAACTGACCGGTTGTCGTGACCGAGTACGTCTGCGACGATTGAGACTGCACGGGCGCACCGGTGGTACTACCCACTGGCGGCGGCCCGGTGCTGGCACCACATGCCGCTATGAGAATCGAAAGACCGACGGCACCTAGGACTGCAAAGAGATATCTCATCTATTTGGCTCCGAAGTCATGCGAGATTTGGAACCGGAACGTCGTGGGCATTAGCGACTTCGCGTTGGTCAACGCAAAGTTTCCGTTGGCCAGGACGACCTCCGGCGTTCCTACGAACGCGGTTCCGTAACCGGCACCCCACGTATTGAAGAGATTGTAGACCGAGACTTGCGCGAATGTGTGTGCATCATAGATCGGTGCGCGCAAGGTTGCGTTGAACGTGTAGAAAGAGGACCGTTGGAAGGTATTGTTGTTGCCGTAGAACGTTGTGCCCAGCAGCACTAGTCCGCCGCGCGGGAAGCGGTAATGGATCTCTCCGTAACCTTGCGCGTACGGTACCGCGTCGCCGAGCGTATTATATTTGCCGTCCGCGCTGACGCTGTTGCTGGATCCGAAATTCGCGTAGGGAACGATTCCGAGGTTCTGCGAGGCTGTTGAACACGAAATCGTCGGGTCAGATGAGTAGAAGCAGGGATTGATGTCGTACGCGTACGCGCGAATCAACGAAAGATTCACGATACCACCTAGACCGACTGGCGGATCATTCTTGAACGAACCTTCGAGACCGGCGTAGCGCGAATTCGAAAGATTCTCAACCGTTTGTCCGTAGAGTGGAACGGCTCCGGCGGTCGACGCCGGGACCGTGGTCGTGCAAGGCGCGAGGCAATACCCTTGCAAGTAGTACGGCTTGACGAATTGATTTCGAAGGTTGTTCCAATAGCCGTCGACCGAAAGTGTCTTGTATCCGCCTAAGCGCATATCGCCGCCGAGATCGTACCCGAAAGCCGTTTCCGGAAAGACGCTCCCGGTCGGCGGAGCCACCGTGTGTTGGTAGTAGGTGCCCCCGGCTTCCGACGTTGGAGCAGTGTTTTGCGTTGAAAGCAGATAGAGATATGCTGGAGCAATTGCACTCCCGGCGGCAGCGCGAATTGCGGTATTGGAATTCGGCTGCCATACGAGACTGCCGCGTGGCACGTCGTACCAACTGTGCGGGTTTTGCCACGTAACACCGTTGTCGCTCGAATAATGATAGGAGTATTCGTTAAAGTAATTGGCGAGCGTGAGCTGCAGATGCGGACTTAGGTTGAAGATGCCACGCAACATCTCCGTCGTTTCGGCAACCTGCGATCCAGGCGGAATGCCGTATGCTGCAAGCGCCGGCTCATATTCATACGACTCGCTGGTCGTTGCCGTACTGTCAACCGCGACCGACAGCAGACCGGCCCCGCCGCCAAGTGCATGATCGTACTCGAACGACCCGCCGTGCAATTGATCGAATTCGACCTCCTGGAAATATTGGTCGATGAACGACACGCTCGCAAGCTGATTGTTGAAGATGATCGGCGCCGAGTTGGGAGCGGCGGGAGTGAAGGACCCATTCAACGTCATGTTCGTCGTGTACGTACCGGTCGGTCCGGCGATTCCATTAGATAGCTCGCGGTAAAGTTCGGCCGTGTAATAGCGCGCCAAGATGACGTCGTTTGGCGTCGGTGCCGTTCGAAATTCCACCTGAAATAACGGTGCGTTATTCGATTCGGGCTGATTTGGTGGCTGGTACACGCCCGTGATCGTGTTGATCGTCTGGCCAGGAACGGCGCCGTTTCCGGTCGCTGTATATCCGGCAGCCGGCTCAAAAACCATCGGAAGATTATAGGTTCCCGTCGAGATTTCTTGAGCCGCTACCTGGCTGCCGATGTAGCTAGCCGTCAAGGTCGTGGAACCAGAAAAATTCCACCGCAGCTTAACGAGCTCGCCCCTATTAAGATATTGCGTGTTCAGCGGATAACAACATCCGTACAAGCTATCGACGTTATAGGGAGGATTCTGAATCTTCGCCGGAAGTGTCGCCGGCGCGGTTGCGGCATAGCCGCCGTTCGGAATGCCGTTGATGATTGTGTCGGGAGTGAACCCGGTGTAAACGCTCTGCGCATTCTGCAGCGGCCCCGGCGTACCGGTTATCGCATAGTCGAGCGCGTAACCGAGTTTCCCGTTCAGGACCGTGCCGGTCGCGCGAAAGTTCGAGTAGTTGCCGCCAAAGGAGTCGACGCCGAACACGACTGATTCACGTCGTTCTGTCGTCGGTTCGAGCGTACGGAAATTTACGGTGCCGTTGATCGCATTGTTGTCCTGGGTCGCGGACGCGCCCGGACCTTTGACGACTTCGATGCTCTGCAGTAAATACGGATTCAGATACGTGATGACAAAGTCGCCGTAACTCTGGTTGGCAAGCGGATGTCCGTCAATGAGACTTTCAGTCTCATACGGAAGCGCGCCACGAATAACGGGATACGAAACGGATGCCGGTGCAGACGGGTTCGCCGTTCCTCCCGGATATTGCGCGATGATGCCCGGCGTCTCATCGAGGATCTGCATAACCTGCTGAATGCCCTGATCCTGCATCGTCTGCTGTGAGATGACCGCGGTTGATGCGGGGCTCGTATTGATCGAACCTCGTGCGCCGGCGGATGTCGAAACGTGCCCAATGACTTGCAATGACGTCATGGTCTGCGCTGCGAGCGAAACGTTCACGGAATTCGTCTGCCCGGAGACGACTACGACGTTGCCCTGCGTTTGTCTCTCGAAGCCCGACTTCGTCACAGATATCGTATAAGTGCCGGCTGCAACATTCACTGAAAATGTTCCGTCGCTGCCGCTCGTCGTGGACGTCACTTGCGGGCCGCTCAGCGAGATCAATGCACCCGCTATAGGGCCTGCATTGGTATCGGTGACGACGCCGCTAACGGTGCCTTGTGATGCGGATTGCGCCATCACGTCTGTCGGTATGAGCGCTAAGGCTACGATCGCGAGGGCAAAAATAAGACTAGCGGCACGCCGCAAAGCGGGCCTTGCTGAGTGCTTCAAATCCGAGCTTCCCTCCTGACTAGGACAACCTAATTCAGAAACGGTAACGTGTACTTAAGAACACGTATGAACGCGTTAAATCAGACAATCACTATCTTGCCTCCTTGTGGATTACTAGCGCGAACAAGCGAGTAAGCGTGCCGGAATTGAACGCGGCATGATCGCGCGGGCCGCCCTTCTGGCTGCATCTCGCAGCCAATTTCTGAGAACGTTCATGGCTGCAAAGGGCTTGCAGCTCGGCGCGCGTCGATTCGTTGCCGGTGAGACGCTCGACGACTTCGTCGAGATCGTCCGCGAGCTCAACCGCGGGGGATTTCTCGTCGCATCCGCGATCTTGGGTGAACAGGTCGCAAGCGAGGGCGAGACGCACCGCACCACTGCGGAGTACAAGCAGCTGCTCTCGCGCATCGCGTCGGAAGGCCTCAAAGCCAACGTCGCGCTGAAGCTAACGCATCTCGGCCTGGGCATCAGCGAATCGCTTGCCTCCGAGAATCTCGCGGAGATCGTTGCGCACGCCGCTCGTCTGACGACTTCGATCCGCGTCGACATGGAAGACTCGGCGCGCGTCGATGCGACGCTGCGAATCTATCGCGCAATGCGTAAGGCCAGGCATGACAACGTCGGTGCGGTTCTGCAAGCGTATCTCTACCGCACGCCGGCCGACCTCGAAGCACTCGGGGACTGCAAGCCCAATCTCCGGCTCGTCAAGGGCGCGTATCTGGAACCGCCATCCGTCGCGTATGCGAAGAAACCGGACGTTGATGCCGCGTTCAAACGGCTCATCGAGCACGCGCTGCTCGCCGGCGGCTATACGGCAATCGCAACGCACGACGAGGATGCAATCCGGCATGCGTCTTCCTTTATAAGGGCAAAGGTGATTCCGAACGATCGCTTCGAGTTCCAGATGCTGTACGGCGTGCGGCCGGCGCTCCAGAAGCACGTCCGCGACCAGGGCTACACGGTGCGCATCGCCGCGCCGTTCGGACGCGAATGGTATCCGTACTTCATGCGGCGTTTAGCGGAACGACCCGCCAACGTCGCGTTTGTGCTACGAAGTTTTCTGAAGGGATAGGCGCGTTGCCGTATACGCGTACGCGTAGAGCTGCTCGACGCAGTCGTCGATCGAATGTTTCGACGTGTCGATGACGAGTTCGGCTGACTCCGGCGGCTCATACGGCGCCGTAACACCGGTGAATTCTTTGACTTCACCGGAACGCGCTCGGCGATAGAGTCCTTTGGGGTCGCGTGCTTCGCACGTCGCGAGGTCGGCGCTGACATAGATTTCGTGAAATGCGGAACCGGCCGACGCGCGCGCTGCGTCACGATCCTTACGGAACGGCGAAATGAACGCCGTCACGACGATTGCACCGGCGTCGGCAAAAAGCGCCGCCACCTCGCCGACACGCCGGATGTTTTCTGCACGATCTTCCGCAGAGAATCCGAGATCTCTGTTGATCCCGGCGCGTACGTTGTCACCGTCGAGGACGTAGACGAAGCATCCACGCGCAAATAGGCGCCGCTCAACCGCCATCGCGAGCGTCGATTTCCCCGACGCCGATAACCCCGTCAGCCAGATCACGGCGCCGGTGTGGCCGTTGCGAACGGCACGTTCGTGACGCGAGACCAGATGCTGTTGTGGATAGAGGTTCGTCGCCCGGGTCGCGCTCGCGACGCGCGAGACCAGACCGCCCGCCACGACATGCGAGCCGCGCAAGAGCACGACGCGGCCGCCGATATCCAGTGGGACGGGCGCGTTGGTGCGCAAACGCGCATCGAGGACCGAGTATTGCGAAACCGTGCCGGTCGTCGACTGCGCAAGGTTCTCCGTGTCGACGACACGTTCGATCGCCTCGACCCAAACGCGACTTTCGGTCGGCCCAAGCTGGATTCGAAAACTTTCATCGGAGTCCGGACCGCTCTCGTCAAGCCAAAACAACGTTGCGTCGAATGCGCCGGCCCGATGCGGACTATCGCTTTCATGGCTGATGACGTCGCCGCGCTCGATGTAGAGCGGCCGGTCGACGCAAAATCCCACCGATTCGCCGGCGCGCGCGCTCGACTTCGATTCCGAGGGCCAAGTCTCAAAGCTCTCGACCGTTGCCGTGATTCCGGCCGGCGAGACGAGGACCGTATCGCCGACTGCAAATGAACCGGAATCAATGCGTCCAACGACGATACGACGCGTTCCGCGGCGATAGACGTCTTGAACAAGCAGGCGCAGCGGACCGTCATGTGCCGGCGAGCGCGCAACGAACCGTCCAAACGCTTCGAGCAGCGTCGGCCCGGTGTACCAGCTGAGGTGGGCAGAGCGCGCAACGAGATTCACGCCTTGATACGCGGAAATTGGAATGATCGCTGATGCGGTGATCTGCAGCTCGGCAAGGTATGCGCCGCATTCCCGGGCCACTGCTTGGAAGCGCTCCTCCGACCAATCGACCGCATCCATCTTGTTGACCGCCACGACGACCTGCTCGATGCCGAGCAGCCGCAACAGGTATGCGTGCCGGCGCGTTTGTTCGCTGACGCCTTCGATCGCATCGATCATCAGTATCGCAGCGTCGGCTTCCGCAGCGCCGCTGAGCATGTTCGATATGAACTGACGGTGTCCGGGAGCGTCGATGATGGCGTAGCGCCGATCGCCCGCGCGCATCCAAACGCGGGTCGTGTCGACGGTGACGGCTTGATCGCGTTCCATTTGCAACGCGTCGAGCACGAACGACCATTCCATCGGAACGCCACGCCGTTTGCTCGAGGCTTCCAGCTCGGCCAGCTTTCCTTCAGGAAGACTCCCGGTCTCGTGCAGCATGCGCCCGATCAACGTCGATTTCCCATGATCGACATGACCGACGACGACGATCGCCGGCGAGCGTTCGCTCATCACATGTAACCCGACGACCGCAGCCGCTCGAATGAATCCTCGCTATCGTGATCCATCGTGCGGCCCGCGCGCTCGGGAGTTTTCGTCGTCTCTAGCTCAGCGATGATATCGTCGATGCTGGAAGCGTCGCTGCGAATCGGACGCGTGATGTTCTTCTCACCCAGCGAACGGTAACGCTCACCGTTCCGGGCTAAGTAAAGATCGACAAACGGAATGCCTTCGCGTTGCGTATAGCGCCAGACGTCGACTTCCGTCCAGGCTAAGAGCGGATGAATCCGAACGTGCATGCCGCGCGGAACGTCGGTCGCGTAGCGTCCCCAAAATTCCGCGGGTTGTCCGCGCACATCCCAATCGCCGCTCAACGAGCGCGGACTAAACACGCGCTCTTTGGCTCGAGTCGCTTGTTCGTCGCGCCGAATCCCAACAATGACACCGGCGTATTGATCGCGCTGCAAGAGACGTTTGAGTCCTTCAGTCTTGCGCGCAGCCGCGCGCGAAGCGGGCGCGAGGTCCGGATCCGTCTCGGATTCCGGAGGACACGGCTCGTTGCGCACGTCCAGGTTCCACTCGCGCGCAATGCGATCGCGAAAAGCGTAGACCTCGGGCAGTTCCATCTCCGTGTCCAGCAAAACAACCGGAAAGGGGACCGTACCGAAAAACGCTTTCCGCGCTAGCCACAGGAGCGCGGTGCTGTCCTTCCCCATCGACCACAGCATGCACAACGGTGCGACGCAGCGATAAGCCTCGCGTAATATGTAGATGGACGCCGATTCGAGCTCGTCGAGATGATTGGCGTCGCGCTGCAGATGCATCACGTGTCGCACTTACCGGACTTTTGAGTCGTCCTCCTTCGCTTTGGGAAAGACGCGGCGGTCTCGTGTCGCCGGCGAAGCCGGTGTCACGAAGCGGACGCTCTACCATCACTTCACCTCGAAAGAGAAGCTCATCGAGGAGGCGCTGCGCAGCGCGCCGATCGTGTTGTTTCCCGAAGAGGGCGATCCGCTGAAGAGAATCTCCGGCGCATTCGACACGCTGACGGCTTACCTCAAAGATTCGGAGTATCGCGGCTGTCCATATATTATCTACAACGCCGATCTGACGGATCGCCGGCATCCCGCACGGCACTTGATCGAGCGCCGGATCTTCAAGCGCCGCAAATGGTTTGAGGCCCGCTTACGCGAGGCCGGCGTCCGGCATCCCGAATCAGTTGCCGAGGAAATTGACGTTGTCTTTGACGGCGCGCTCGCGTCCGCGACGAAACGCTGTTCTCTCGAACCGGTCCGCGCCGCAAAACGCGTCATCGTACGGATGCTAGAGGGATGAAGAGCGAAGGCGTGAGTCTCGCTATCGCGGTCGGTGCCGGCATTCTGATCATTTCGACCGCGATGGGCATACGGCAAACCTTCGGTTTGTTCGTCCATCCTGTGGAAGCACATCAGATCGCAACCATCGGTGAGATTTCGTTCGCGCTCGCAATTCAGAATCTGACGTGGGGAATTGCTCAGCCTCTCGCCGGCGGCCTCAGCGATCGTTACGGTCCGGGGGTCGTTCTCGGCGTCGCCGGAACCGCGCTCTATCCCAACGGCGTGATGTTGATCGGCGGATTTGGCATCTTGGTTGGCCTCGGTCAAGCGGGGATGACGTTTGCGGTCGTGATTTCCGCAGTAAGTAAGGCGGCAACGCCGGCTCGCCGCGCAATGGCAGTCGCGATCGCCGCCGCTCCGTTCGGATTCATCATTTCACGCAGGCGGACCGCATCTCAATCACTGCAAACCGTTCCCGCGGCACCATCCTGGCGCGCAATCGTCGACGCGAGCCGCGAACCCGGCTACTTGTTCTTGACTACCGGCTTCTTCGCGTGCGGATTCAACCTCGCGTTTATCGGCGTGCATCTTCCGACGTATTTGAGCATCTGTCACATCGGCATGAACGTAAGCGCTATGGCGCTCGCCACGATCGGTTTGTGCAACGTGGCCGGAAGCTATGTCTTCGGAAGCCTCGTCGATCGCTATCCGCCACAGTATCTACTCGTAACGTTGTACGCGACGCGAGCGATGGCGATTCTCGCCTTTGCGATCTTTCCGCCAACGATTTTGGCGACAATGACCTTCGCAGTACTCATGGGACTGACGTGGCTCGGGACGGTACCGTTGACGAACGCCGTCATCATGCGGTTCTTCGGGACCGGGAACTTAGGCGTGCTCTTTGGCGTCTGTTTTCTCAGCCATCAAGTCGGAGCGTTTCTCGGCGCATGGGGCGGCGGTCTCTCGTACGAGTTTACAGGATCGTACGCGCCGATGTGGGCGCTCGAGATCATGGTGAGCTTCGGCGCCGCGTTACTGAATCTCCCGATACGTCTGCCGGCTCAGGCTCGCGCGTAAAGCGCGCTACAGATGCCAGCGGATGCCAACTGAGGGTCCGGTCCCGAGATTCTGATCGGTATCAAGGTGCGTCGGATAGTAAATCGAGCCGACAAAATTCAGGTACCGCCAACCGTATATCCATTCCGCGTGCCGTCCGAGAGGCGCCACACCTGTAGCGTCAGATCGATCTCCGAGGCCGTCTCGTGTTCGTCAGTTCCGAACGTCGCGTTGCCGGATAGAAAGCATGGCACAGTTGGGAAACCGGCATTGCTCGTCTCGTAGCACTCATCGTGGACGAGGCCGTGCATTTTCGGCGCAACTGCGGCGACTAGTGAGAGTCCGGTGCGACGGTCGATGTAGCCGGCCGTAAATCGCATGCCGGCGACTTTGGAACGCTCGGTCGTCGTGTCGCTGAACGTCGCGAATCCCGGATAGGGAAACACGGTCGGCGAAAATTTCGAGACCTGATTGAGCAACGTTGTCCCTGCGCCGACCATTACGTGCGGGGAGATATAATACCGGCCTTCCGCCAATAGGATTCCGAGCTGCGTGAGTTGGGAGCCTCCCCCGAGGGAAATCGGCAATACCGGTAACGTTTGCGCCTGGACTTCGATCTGCTTATAGCGCGCATCCGCGAGAATCAACGGAAAGGGAATATCGAAGTGTTCAACACTTCCTTGTAATGCGTGACTTGCGCTAAGGGCATCCACCGTCAAACCAATTGAAGTGTCGACAGGATCGGCAGACGCAGTCCGGCATGCGAGCGAAAATACAACAGCTATAAAGAAAAGCCGTAAGAGAAGCATGCCGTGCGAGTAATGATGCGCCGCGCGCGGCCAAAGAACCTAGTGGCAGCCTTCGGGTTTGAAAACTCGCGTTGTCCGCGGCGGATGCTTGATGAGCTTCGCCGCAGGACGAATGGGACGCGGCGAAAGATTACCGCCGCAGTTCGAGCATGCTAATACAACCTCGTGCGATAGCCTTCTTCAAAAGACTTATCGTATTCTTCTTTGGTTTGTCCGCCAAACTGATCGGCGCAAATCTTTCCATAGGTTGGAAACGCTGTTCGCTCGACACGCTTCTGCGGATTCCAGAGATCGGATCGAATCAGCGCCTTGCCACAATGAAAGAAAGCCTCGTCGATCGCGATCACCCATACGGCGCGCGCAGGCTTGCCGCCGGCTGCGTTCGCATCGCACAACGCTTGATCGAACGTAATCGACGCATGCCCGTTTATGCGAAGCGACTCGTTGACGCCGGGCACGAAGAATATCATGCCAACGTGTGAGTCGCTGAGCAGATTGTGCGACGAATCGAGCCGGTTGTTGCCGGGACGATCGGGCACGTGCAACGTTTGCTCATCCACGACGCGTACGAATCCCGGAGCATCGCCGCGCGGTGACGCATCGATCTTCCCGGCCTCGCCGGACGTGGCGACGATGACGAAGGGCGAGAGCTCGATAAACTCACGCATGTACAGGCCAAGCCGCGGAAGGACTTTGTTCGCGACCCGCTCGCTCGGCATCGGGTAGACGTCTCGAAGCGTGCCGGGATCATCCACGATATCCATCTACGTAACTTCGCGAACGCGCCCGTGTTCGACCTCGTAAACGAAGCCGCGAACGTTGTCGCGATGCGGCAGGGACGGGTATTCACGCACAGCCCGGATCGCGCTCCGAACAGCCTCGTCGACATCGCTGAACTTCATTCCGCAATCGGTGTGGTGCATCAGAATGATCTCGCGTGTCTGAAGCAAGGTTTGCGAGAGAACCAGCGAGCGGAGCACGTCCTCGGTGACGATGCCGCCGGCATTGCGCAGGATGTGCGCCTCACCCGAATCGAGTCCGAAAATCGCGAACGAGTCGATGCGCGAATCCATGCAGGTTACGATCGCAACATGCCGAGCCGGCACGACCGCACGCGGGCCTTTGAAGTGCGCTTCATGCGCGCGCGCGTTGGCAAAGAGCTGATCCGTTTGGGTGGGCATCGCTCATCCTGATACGCGCAGGCCCGACGCGATTCCGTTTATGGAGAGCCGAATTGCATCCAAGATGCTCGAGTCCGGGTCTTTCCGATAGTCGCGAAGCAAACGCACTTGCAAGAAGGATATCGGATCGACATATGGATTTCGAAGCGCGATGCTTTGTGCAAGCTGATCCCCTGCGAGTAGTTCGCTTCTCCCGTTGATTCGCAGCACGGCTTCGACGGTGCGGTAATACTCCTCGGCGATGACGGTGCGGAACCTTTGACGCGCTTCGGGGTCATGGACCAGCGCCTCGGAATATAGTTGAAAGATCGCGAGATCGACTGTCGCAAGGGTGCGCTCGACGTTCGTGATGAGAATGCGAAAGAACGGGAAGCCCTCGAACATGTCGCGCAAAAGAGTAAAGTCCGCACTGCGCATCGCCGAGCCGAGGCCATACCAACCCGGAACGACGGCGCGCGCCTGCGTCCACGCAAAGCTCCAGGGAATCGCCCGCAAATCGGCCAGAGAGCGGGCTCCGGCGCGGCGTGAAGGACGCGAGCTGATTTGCATCGCTGCAATCTCTTCGACGGGCGTGCACTGCTCGAAAAAGCCGACAAACCCCGGGGAACCGATCAGCTCCGTGTAAGCGTCGTGCGCGCGCTGTGATAGCAGATCGAGCGCGGCATTCCACGACGCGGGAATCTCTTCATCCGATTCCTTCGCGCTTTCGTATAAGGCATCGAACCAAAGTTCGAGCGTACGCCGGGCTAACGAGGGGAGCCCGTAACGCGACGCGATTACCTCCCCCTGTTCAGTGACCTTGAACGCGCCGTTTCGCGCCTCGTAAGGCTGCACGCGAACGGCCTGGCGCGGATCGACGGCGCCTCTTCCGGGCGAACCGCCACGACCGTGAAAGAATCGAGGCTGTACGCCCTTCGCGCGTGCAACCCGAGCGATCGCGAGCTGAGCACAATAGGCCTCCCACGAGCTGGTGACGATCCCGCCGGCTTTGTTCGAATCCGAATAGCCGAGCATGATTTCGAAGACGCCGCAGGCATCGACGTTCTCACGAAACGCCGGATCGTCCAACAGTTCGGCACAGACGTCCGCAGCGTTCCGTAGCGATTCGATGTCTTCGAAGAGCGGGACGATTCGCATCGGACCCGCAGTCAGCGTCCCCGCTTCTCGCGCAAGCTCGAGCAACAGCAGCACGTCGGCAGCCTTCTCGGTGCCGGAAACGATCAACGCACTTGCAGTTTGTGCTCCGCGCTTGCGGCGAAGCTCGCCGATTGCGGCCAGCGACACGACCGTGTCCGCAGATTTTCGAGCGATCTGCGCGCGATGATCTCGCCACTCGAGCGAGCATAAGTGAAAACCGAACGTTTCCACCTTGCGGATCAGTCGTACGACTGGTGCAGCGACGGTCGATCCGCTATTGAGGGTGACGCTTCGCTCGATCAGACGAAGGTCGGTAAGCAATGCTTCGGCGTTCGGGTACCCGACCGGCGCGTCCTCAATCGCCATGCGCAACCGGCGATGCACGTATGCGAGCTTTCGCCGGTACGGTTCCGCCGATTGACGCGGTCCGACGGTGTAGCGAACGTCATGTAGGAGAATCTCCTCAGCGGCGAGCGAACGCAGCAGCTCCTCGTCAACGGTCCCTCGAATCACATCCTGCGAGAGCCGCACCTGTAATTGCTCGACGTCCGTCAGGTAGTTTTGCAAAATGAAACGGCGCATCTCTGCGGCGGCGGTGAAAATCGTCTCTGCCGTGACGTTCGGATTGCCGTCGCGGTCACTGCCGACCCAAGAGCCAAATCGAAAGATCGCTCCGAATCTCTCGCGATCGCCGAGACGAGCTTCGAGTCGATCGTAGAAAGCGGCAACCTCGTCGACGATGGTCTCCCTGAACCACAAGATCAAATTACGAATTTCGTCTTGAACGGTCGGCGGCGTAAGATAGAGTTCGTTGCTCTGCCACAAGAGGTATATCTGCGCGCGCAGCTCCGATTCGATCGCCGCGCGCTCATCCGGAGTTTGAATGCGCTCGTCCAGTTCACGCAGGAGCCGCCCGATGATCCCAATTTTCTCGATCGTCGTTCTTCGTTGCACCTCGGTCGGGTGCGCCGTGAAAACGAGACAGATCTCCAGCTTGGCGACACGCTCGCAGAAGTCGCCGGCGTCGTCGATCTCGAGTGCATCCAACGAGGACGAAAGTGGTTCCTCGCCGCCGATGAGACGTTCGCGCCGGCGTCGCTCGCGGTGCAACTGCTCGGCCAGGTTGACCATCCAGAAGTAAAGCGCGAAGGCGCGTATCACTTCGACGGCTTGCCGCTGCTCGAGGCCGTCGATCAGCGCACCGATCTGCGTATCCAGCGCGTCCGACTGCGCCGCTCGGCGCTGCGCGGTTAAGGAGCGAATTCGCTCGACGAGCTCCAGCGTGCCCGGCGATGCATGCCTGCGCAAGACATCACTGACGATGCCACGGAGGAAAGCGATTCGCTCGCGAAGCGGCTTTGTTGCCTCAGACGACGTGCGCGTGATATGCGATGGAGAGTGCGCCGTAGTGTCTGTCTTGCACATAGAGGGCGACCGAAAGGTCATTGAACACTTCGCCGGTGTCGCGCGCATAGGACTGCAAGAGATATGGTCTGCGGGCCGTCGCCGAGCGTCTGTTCTCGCTTAGTTCCAGAATACGTGAATCGAGCAGCGCCGACGGCCCCTCGTGTTCGGGCAATCCGACGCGGGCGCAACGCAGTGCAGTACGATCGTCGAATATGCGTTTGATGCGATTGTTGGCTCGATCGACGATTCGGCTTCCTGTGAGTGCCGCGCGTCCCGCGCGAGAGTAGCCGACATGAAATGCATTGTTGTCGAGAACACACATCCCAGTTAGGATCGGATTTCGGTCGGCGTTGCGATCCAGAAGATCGCAGAGTCCCTCGTCGATCTTTGCATCGTAGGTGCTGCCGTACTTCGGCGGTTCAAATGCCGACGAGGTGGGGCCGATGTCGAACAGGCGTGCAAGACTGACGACTTCGGCACCGCGCAATTCGTGATATGCAGGCGCAAGCAGTTCGCTCAGCTGATATACTCCGCGCTTCAGACCTTCCTCGAGAATTGCCTCGAGTTCACGCGCCGTCCCTTCAGCGAGATCGAGCGCATGGTCGACAAAAGTCCCGAGACGATATCTTCCGACGACCTCGTGGAGCTTCGAATTGAGATCCCCGATGTGTAGGTCTTTGGCATCCGCGGCCATTCGAAGTGTTGACGTCGCGGCACCGGCGACCGCGCGGGCATCAGATACGAGGGCTTCCAGATGCTTCGTTTGCTCGGCGGTCGACACTTCGATGGACGCCATCTGGTCATGCGTGACCCTCGTGGCGATCGCTACGTCGGTGAGCGCTTCTTCAATGCGCTGCGATGAAACGCGAACGGCTTTTGCGATATCGAGCGCTTCGCGCGTCGCGAGACGCAGCGCCCGCGATGCTTCGGCATTCGTCTGCAGCTCGAAAAACATTTCGTGCAGTCGCTCGACTCGCATGCACATGTCGATGACGTCGCAGACGACTTGGCGCGCAGTCGCAGCCGTCGAGCCCGACGTACTCGCAGTCTCGAGCGAGACGATAAGGGAACGCTGCGCCCCGAGCACCACTTCACGCATGTGATCGACCGTCTTGCCTAGGCCGGCAATCGCGTTGTCGACGAGATCGGCCTCCTTAGCCGCCGTCTTTCCGATGCGATCCAGAAAGAAGCTGTTTTGCGCGATTTTCGTCGAGGACGCATTGGCGATCAGCGCGAGTTCGCGAAGGTCCTTGGTGATGCGTTCAGCTGCCGCGTTGAGCGCGCCGCGCAAGGCGCGTTCCCGGGAATCACCCTCGGTTTCCGAGAGCCTCAATTCCAAATCTGCGCCCGGCTCCGTCAGGTGCCGAGCAAAGGTGACGATCGCATCGTCGGAATCGTTGAGGACCGGTGCGTCCATCGAATTAGCATATCCGTCGCCGCGCGCCGGGGCATTCGACTTTTCGTTAGCGGCAGGGCGGCCTTTCGGACATTCGCAAATCTGAGGGCTAATGGGATTCACGATCTTGCTCGTCCAGGGCCCCAACTTGTCCTACTTGGGCAAACGCCAGCCCGAAATCTACGGAACGACGACCGCCGCCGAGCTCGACGCGATCCTCCACGAGCATGCTCGGCGCAACGATTGCACTCTCGAAATCTTTTACACGCACATCGAAGGCGAGGCGATCGGCCGGATCTACCAAGCCGTCGAAGACGGTGCGGACGGCCTCTTGATGAACCCGGCCGCGTTTTTGTTTGCAGGATATGCCCTGCGCGACTGCTTGAACGCAATCCCCATCCCGTACGTCGAATGCCACATAACGAACATTGACAAGCGCGGTATCAAATCGCTTACGGGCGAGGCGGCGCGCGGAGTGATCCACGGCTTCGGAACGAACTCGTACGTCCTCGGACTTGATGCGTTGCTAGCAATCTTAAAAGCGGGGCGTTCGTGACCGAATCCTCGGGCGTCAAACGTGTCCTCATTATCGACGATGCCAGTACGACGCGTTTGCTGCTCCAGAAGCTCCTCAGCAAGCAGGGCTATTTGTGCACCGAAGCTCCGAACGGCGAAGCAGCGGTCAAGCTCTATCACGCCCAACGCCCCGACCTCGTCACGCTCGACATCCACATGGATCAGCTGTCCGGGATGGGCGTCGTTCAGGTCTTACTGAAGATCGACCCTTCGGCTCGTATTGTCGTCGTCACGTCAGAAACGGAAAAGCGCATTCTCGACGAGCTCCTGCGCATGGGCGTAAAGGATGTCGTCAACAAGCCCTTCGAGTCCGAACGACTTTACGAAGCGATCGAACACGCTATGACCTAGCGGCGGCCGAGCTTCTCGCGAAAGTATTCGAGCGTTTGGCGATCGACCGTGCCGTCGGTGCGAAGGCGCTCTTCGAGATTCTCGACGCCCATCACGTGCTCGAACGCGGCGAACGCAGCTTTGTCGAACTTAGGATGGCCTTTTGGTAGCGCATCGAGCGCTACCAAAAATCCGACGAGCTCCGCACCGATCGAGTCGTCGATCTTGACGATATCTTCAGGTTTGGGCGGCGCGAAGTAGAGCATGTGCAGATCGAGCAGATGCGCCAGCTGCTCGATCGGTTCGGTTGCGTCATCGACGCGCAAGTCGATGTAGCGGTCGTTGTAGCCGCCGTAGCCACCGCGAGGCTTGACGATCACGAGCGCTGCGCTTTGCTGGCCGCGTTTGTCGCCACCGGCGCGTTGCGCAGTCCGAAGCGCCGCAAGTAAACGTCCAGCAAGCGTGCCTTGCGTCTGCTGAAATCCCGTGACGAGTCCGTCGACGACGGCGGGTCCGGCCAAAATATTTCCCTGCGCAGCAAAACCGTCGCCGCATTTTCCGCCGGCCCACTCCGTGCACGCTTCACCGGTGTACGTCGCCGATTTTCCACTCGCGTCGACGATCCCGATTTGGCGGCGCGTTCGCCCGTCGTCTTCACCGATCAGCGCATCGATCGCGTCTTTCGGGCTCGTACCCTGGCGCAGTAGCTCAAGGCCACGCGGACCGTAACTGGTATTTGCCCAGGCTTGCGTCGCAACCGCGCCGACACCGGCTTCGAGCCATGGCACTGCTGCACCCACGGCAAGAAACTTCGACTGCACCGCAACGCCAAGTTCGCCCTCTGCAAGATCGACGGCCACGATTGAAAACGTCGATGGTCTCACGCTAGATTGACCATTGATACGAGTTCCAATTTTCGATGATCCCGTTGGGACGGAAGTTCTTCAAGTCGTCGTTGATCGCTTCGATCTGCCGCAGCCACCAGAGGTACACAAACGGTGTATCGGCGGCCAGAAGATGCTCGATCTTCGAATAGGCCGCCTTGCGCGTGGCACGGTCGTAGTGCGTAAGCGCGGTCCGTTGGGCCGCGTCCATCTGCGAGCTGCAATAACGCGACCAATTCCAGCCGCTCGGCGGTCTCTGGTCGCACATGAGCTGGGTCGAATCGTCCGGATCGACGCCGGCGTACCAATCCGTCAGCGCAGCTTGAAAGCGCCCACTGGCGAGAATGCCGTTTTGCGCAAACGTCGCGTAGAGCATTGACGTATTGAAAGCCTTGAGATGAACGTCGAAGCCTGCGTCGTGCAGCATTGCTGCAATCAGGACGCCGCGGTCACGATCGGTAGCGGTTTCGCTACGAAGCGCAATTTCGAATGTCAGCCCAACGCCGTTGCGATGCCGTATGCCGTCGCTCCCCATCTTCCATCCGGCCTCATCGAGCAGCGCTCGAGCTCCCGGTAGGTCGCGAGAATCCTCGCCCGCGGTTGGATCGGCTGCCCACATGAATGGCGGCAAATCTTCCTTCGCGGGGACCGTGGTTCCGAAGGTGACCTTTTGGACCAGCGCGCGTTTGTCAATCGCGAGCCCGACCGCGCGCCGGACGCGCGCATCGTCGAGCGGCGGTTTGCTCACGTTGATTTGCATGGCGTCGTTTCCGTTGAAACTGACGAGCCGAACGTCGATTCCCGGAATCCCTTTGATTTGTGGATACGTGCGCGGTGACGCTTGAATGAACCAGTCGATCTCATGGGATCGGAGCTCGTTTGCGATCGTATTCTCATCCGGAACGATGTGAAGGATGATATGCCGCAACTTCGGCTTGCCCAGGAAGTAGTCGTCATTTGCAACGTACTCGATGCGATCGCCCCGCAACCAGCGCACGAAGCGAAATGGCCCGGTTCCAATGGGATGCGAGTTAAACGCGACTCGATCGAGACTGGTGTAGCGTTCGAGGAGGTGCGCCGGCAAAATCATGTACGGCGTATCGCTGTGCGCGAAGAACGTGTGAACGGCCGGAGCGAACGGCCGCTTCAAGTGAATGATCGCGGTGTAAGCGTCGGGCGTGCTGATGCGGGCGACGTCGTCGTATCCGTGCCGCGAAGAGACCGCGGTATTGTCGTTCATGATTGCATCGAAGCTGAATCGCACGTCGCGGCTCGTGAACGGAGCATTGTCATGCCATCGCACGCCGTGACGCAAATGATACGTGATCGTCAGGCCGTCTTTCGATATTCCGCCGTTCTCCAGGGTCGGCACGACCGACGCCAGCACCGGATAATCGTGACCCTCGGGATCCGTGGCTACCAGCGGATCGAAGATGAACGCTTCGGCGATCGCCTCCAAGGCTTGCGTCGAGAGAAGGGGATTGAGCGTCTTCGGATTGGCGACCATTGCGATGCGCAGCGTCTCCGGCTCGGTCCACGGATGACGAGCCGTCTGCGAGGAGCCCGGTGCAGTGCGCGTGCAGCCGATGGCACCCAGCAGCAATAAGAATACGCAGGCTCGGAGCATAGCTCGCGGTTCTGCAGTACCTTGGGGACTCTTTCAGGCGAAATGGTTCTATTGAATCGCTTGTGTCATGCACTCGGACGGTCCCGAGCGAACCTCAAAGCGGAGAATATATTCGCGCACTTCGCCCGGCCCGAGAAAAGGCAACCCATCCCCGGCGGCGCGTCGTCCACCGACATTGGCACAATTCGCAGGCTCCACTGCCATGACGTACGATCCGAACCCGAGCATGCGCCATGTGAAGAGTCCCGGCAATTGGTCCGGACGAAACGATACCGTCAAGGCCGTTCCGCCATGCAGCGTGGGATTGCAAACGGTTGCCTTCGACCAACCGTCCGAATCCGCGCGCGGTTTGTGTATGAACACTTGCTCCTCAAATTCGGCGGTTGGAGAGTCCCCGTTAGCCCATTTGTCCATACCTCTCGCCGCTACGTCGTCGCGTGGTCGAGTCCCGGCAGCGTCGAGCTTCCAGAAAGTCCGCTCGCCGAGTAACGGATATCCCACGTTGCAGTGATAGAGAAGCATGTGCGGTTCGCGCCGGCCTCCATCATTCGAGACACGGTCGCGAAGTTCGATTGTGTTTTGATCGACGCGGACTCGCCACGTTCGCTCGACACGCAACGCGGAGCCAAACATTTGAAATTGGCGGATCGTCGCCGCGATTTCAATCGTCGGCTCGTCGGTGTTCCAATCGGTCATGAAGCGCACGTCAGTGGCTGCGGTGCGATTAAAGTGGCCGTGCTGCGGCCAACTTCCCCAGGCGTCGCGGCCGGGGGGTCCGTAGGCGTCCATGCCACACGTCGTCACCAGTCCACCGAAGAACGTCCGCTCGAACGCATCGACGGATGGATCTCGTCCTTCGACCGGAGCGGCATTCCCCGGCCCGTACCAAGTCAACGGAACGCCCTGATGAAGCAGTTCGCTCGCATCGAGCCCGCGCTCGACGATAAGGCTGACCTGCAAGCCCCGAGCGTTTCGAACGTGAACTCCGCGCACGCCGCGACGGCGCGCATCGTCATAGATGACCGGCGTGACGCCCGCGATGGCCGCCGGATCTATTGCGCGGCGCCGCAACTCTGATATAGGAAGCGTTACGCCTCCCACAGCATCGCGCGCGCCCATGCGCCGCTGCAGCCCTGAAGTTTGATCGGCGTCGCAACGAACAAGCGTTCCCGATCGTCCATCACCGCATCAGGGAAAAACAGTTCTTCAGTAATAAAGCCGCCGCTACCGAGAACGGCGCGGTGCGCCGGCCCCGCTTTCGCGGGATCGTCGTAACCGCCCAAACTAACTGCATCTATTCCGACACCCTTCACGCCGCGGGAAACCAGCAGTTCCGCGGCCGCGCCACCGAGATAGACGTATTGCGTTAGGAAATCAGCTGTATTGGCGCGTCGCTGACCTCGGCCAGTGTTAAGCAAAGCGATCGACCCCTGCCGAAGGCGTTCGAGTTTGGATTCGAGGTCGGCCGGCGCGATTGCACTCCCTGCGGGCTTTGCGCGCAGATCGAAGATTACGGCTGGTCCGACGTATGTCTCGAGCGGTATCTCGTCGACCGTTTTTCCGTCGTCAAAGAAGTGGTACGGTGCATCGCAGTGCGTGCCGGTATGTGTGCTCAGCTCGACGATTTCTTTGTTTACACCTTGCACGGCGCGCATATAGAACAAACGGATCTGCACGGGACGCGGCGAGTGGTCGGGGTATTGCGGGCAGTTGGGGAAAACGGGTTGGCTCAGATCGTAAATGCGAGACGGCGGGTTCATGCGAGCACCTCCGCAGCAAGCGCCGTAAACGCATCACGATTGCGGCGCAGATGCGCGGCGATGTCGCCGGCCCAAAGCGAGTCCGGCAACGATTCCTCCGAAAAAATCTCCAGTACGTAGGGGCCGCTGTACCCGGCGCGCTCCACAGCGACGATGAGTTCACGCGTAGGTATCGTGCCCTCGCCGAGATTTCGGCGGTCGGCGTTGGAGCGAGGCCGTTGCCAGTCGCTAATTTGCACGACAAAAATCTTCCCGCGTGCACGCTCGATGGTCGCCAAAATATTGGGGGTTTGGAAGACGTTCCAAGTGTCGAGACAAATGCCGAGCTGGTCGTGATCGATGCGCTCGACCAACTCGAGGGCGGCATCGAGTCCCCAGATTGCCGTGTCGGTATGAAATAGCACCGGATTGAGCGGTTCGAAGGCCAGCCGCACACCAAGTTGGGCGGCACGATCGGCAAGCCGCGGCAGAACCTCGAGAAGCGTTGCGTACACTCGCGCGTTGTCCCCATTCGGCGCTGCACCGCTGATAACGACGAAGGGCGTTCCGCTTGGGACGTACGGCGCGATGCGCTCCATCGATCGCTCGATATGCCGCACTCGGAATTCGGGATTGATCGGCGCGGGCGCAAGGCTGTCAGGATATACCGCGTGGACCGTCGCCTGAACGGATGAAACGTGCAGCCCGGCGCGCCCGACAGCTTCGAGCTGTGGCGCATAATCCGCCCGGTCGAGCTTGAACTCACATATCTCGATCCAGGCGGCACCGGCGCGCGGGTACTCGATCAGGTCAAGCTCGAACGGCCAGGGCGTCGTCGTGAACTGACTGATGCCGAATCTCCCCGCCCGCGAGCGTTCTTGCAACAAATTCAACGGCCGACCACGAAGATACGACGATGTCGCCTACGTTCAGCGAACTCGAAGCGCGCCGAAGCCTGAATCTGCGCCAGTTGCTGACGCGCTCCACACGGGCCGTCAACGAACGCATCGTCGCCGCGCTGCGCGCACGCGGCTTTCCCGAAGCGCGAGTCGCGCACGCCGCGGTCCTTGCAAATTTGGAACTTCGAGGCAGCACTGTAACGGAGATCGCGAGCCGTGCGCTGTTGCCGAAGCAAGCAATCAGCAAAATGGCGTTGGAACTGGAAGAGTTTGGTTATCTCGAGCGATCGCGGCACGAAAGCGACGGCCGGGCGATCGTCGTACGCTTCACGCGAAAGGGACGCAAGCTGATGGCGGCAACGTTCGACGTGATTGCCGGCATCGAGCATGCCGCGCGAGCTCGTCTGGGTCCGCGGCGCTATTCTGCCTTGAGATCGTCGCTGTTCGTGCTGCTCGAGCACGATACAGAACCCGACGCCTAGGTGTCGATAGCCCCGCATCACACGTCTTGCCGAAGTTCGAACAAACAAAATCCCTGGCTTTCCAACTCAATTGCTCTCCCGCGCTTAAGTTGCGCGGCCGTCACAGCTCCCGAATCGACCCACGTGCCACGCAGACTGTTGAACTGCCGGGCGGCGTACGATCCGCGGAGCTCGGCGATGGCTATGGAGGCCGTAACCGTCAGGCCCGACGTGTTCCCTACGAAAACGACGATATTGTCTTGATCGCGTAGCGCGAGTGCAATTACATCTTGGCCTTCGAGCGTTAACGACGCGGAGATATCGGTTTCATACTTCGCCGAGGTGCCGGGACAACGAAATGTGGCATTCGTATACAACTGCACGTCGGGAGCACGCACGATGAACCACGTGATGCGAGCGCCGAACAGCAACAGATCGCGCACGGCGGTCCACTTCCATTGCGCAGCAAGCCGCGCAACGATTGTTGGCGTACCTCCCGAGACGTCGAGACCGGCTGCGCCTTCGATTGCGGCCCACAGGTAGCGCGGCGGAAACCAAGGTGAGAGCATCATGCCTTGATTCACCAGCGTCTCGCCGTGCAGCCATTCGGAGAACTGGCCGGGAACGGTATTGTTACGGCGCGGATCCTCCGCGTAGTGCCGGAAGCCGTTCGTGAGCGCCCAGGCCATGTTCTCCGAATTGAACCGTGCCGCAGCGAAGGCATACCAGAACGCGACGCCGACCCACACGCCGCCCAATAGCCCGTAGCCGTGCGTGGGTCCGTAATTGACCGCATCGCGTGGGACGGTTCGGATTCCGGCGTCACTCCAGAACTCTCGCGCGCTCAACCGCGCAATGATACCCGCAGCAATCGCGTCGTCGGCTACGCCAAACATCACCGGGAATACGAGGTCGGAGGTAACATCGGTACGCGCCGTACCGTCCAGCTGGATGTTGAGGTAGTACAGACCGGATTCCGGATCAAACAGATGCTCGTTAATTGCCGCCCGCAGCGCGTCAGCCGCCGCTTTGAACGTAGCGCTCTCCGCATGTTTGCCTAGGACGCGTGCCATATGCGAGACCGTTAGCAGCGCTGCATAACACTCCGAATTAACTTCGGTCGTAGCGCCCGAGAGACGGTAGTCGGTAATCACATTGCGCCATCCGACGATGCCCCAATCGGAGACACCATCGGCGGTACACCACACTAAGCCTTGCTCGTTGCGTTGTGAAAGAATATATTTCGCCGCTTTGACGGCGCTGGGATAAATACGTTCGAGGAATGCTCGTTCACCGGTCGTGTTGAAATGATGCCATAGCGCAAGAATCAAGAGTGGCGTATTATCGTTGATGTTTAGTTTGTAATCCGCCGTCTTGCCGGTGCGAATATCGTAATATTCGACGACCAAACCTTTGGCTTCGAGATGCTCGGCGTACCATAGGAGCGAGGCTTCCGCGAACTCGGGCACAACGTAGTCGGCGCCAAACGCGAACCACGCTGTGTCACGCCCCACGCTGTTGTTCGAGCGGCTCGGGTCGTTGACGAAGCACCACCCGGTCGGAGCCAGCAGCATCGTCCGCAGCATGTTCGCCTTGGCCCAAAGCACGCCGGCATTCACTTCGTGGTCAGGTGTGAGCACCACCGACCGATTGAGAATTTCGTGATAGTACTCGCGCGTTTGATAAAGCGCGTCGGACGCCGATGGTAGTGTGTGAATGAGGGACAGTGCGCGTTTGGCGCCCTCGAGCGAGAATGTGACGATGAAGGTAAACTGCACGCGATCGTTCGGCTCGAGCGTATGGCTCAGATGCAGAACGCCGAGGGGATCGGTCGCGGGCGTTTGCGCGACGCCGGCGAGCGTGCCGGGCGACTCCGGGGCGATAGCTTTGCCGTGGTCCATGGTCGTTTCCCAACTCGTCACGCTCTCGGAGCACGTGATGACGCGAGCGAACGAGGGATCGGAGCTATTCCATGCGACGATCGCGTTGCGCCGTTTGTCGAATGCTGTCTCGACGTCGTGCCCCGTTTCACCGCGCAGCTGCGAAAACGCGTACGTGCCGATCGTTCGCGTGACATCCGTCGGATTCGAGAGGGTCATCGTGAAGTACACGGCGGGTGGATCGACCCGATCGCCCCGCGGTTTGGTACTGAGCACAAAGATGTCTTCGTGAACGCTTATGCCGTTCGCAAGCCGAAAGGCGTGCTCTTGATGCTCGGGGTGGATGCGAAACGTGCCCGGCAAGGCGGTGAGCGGAATCCCGGTAGTCTCATCCCAGTGATGCGGAACTAACGTCCCCATCAGCGTTTTCCCGTAATCGCTTGAATAGATTTTTTCGATCGCGCCGGTTCCCTTGATGATGCACACGCATTTGGGACCGCCAAGTGTGCTGCCGGCGGCGACTTGTGTGTCCGCGAGATCGTAGAACGAACCATGTTGTCCAGCGCCGACGACCTCGCTCAAGCGCGCGTTTTGCGTCAAAGGCTGCCCGCGTGTTTCGTCATTCCGCCGTCGATCGCGTAGGTAGCGCCGGTTATATACGCCGCCGCTTCGGAGGCAAGAAATACGACGATTCCGGCGACTTCCTCGGGCTTTGCCATCCGTCCGAGTGGAATTTCTCCCAATAGCGCTTCGTATTGTTTTTTGTTTGCTTTGAGGCCGGCGTCCATCGGCGTATCGACAGCGCCCGGCGCAACGTCGTTCACCGTAATATGTTCCTTTGCAAGTTCGAGCGCGACCGTGCGCATCAGCATACGTATGCCGCCTTTCGACGCGCAATATGGCGCATTGGTCGGCATCGCAAGCTCCTCGTGAATCGACGAGATATTAACGATGCGTCCCCCGCGTTTTTGCTTCACCATCTGCTTGGCGGCGGCTTGCGTGCACAGCCACACGCCACCCAAATTGACGTCGATGATTTTTCGGAACAATTCGAACGGCGTTTCGAGAAACGGGCGCTTTTCTTCGATTCCAGCGTTGTTCACCAAGATGTCGAGGCCGCCCCAGGCGTTGACCGCGCCCGCGATCAGCGATTCGACATCTTCTGGATCCGCCACGTTCGCTTCGACTGCGATCGCGCGCGCACCAAGGTTGTGGACTTCCTCCAGGAGCGCATTGGCCGGCGCGGCGTCACCATGGTAGTCGATGACCACCGAAGCGCCTTCGCGCGCCATAGCGAGCGAGATGGCCTTGCCGATCCCGGTATCGCCGCCGGTAACGATGGCGATCTTATCCTTCAGGAGCATGGTTCTCCTCGGCCGTCAAGCGGTCGGAAATCCAGGGCAAACGCGCGACATTTTGAGCGAACAGGCCGTTAAGGATCCAATCGCTGGCGACACGAAGTTTACGCATCGCTCCGGGCAACTGCTCGAGATAGTACGCGCGCCACATCAGCCACGCCGGAAAACCGGCGATCATGTGATTACCGGGCAGTTGTGCCACAGCGTCACGGTCGCCGAGCGAAGCCATCATGCCGAGCGGACGATACGTAAATGGCTTCAATGGTTCGCCCGTCAGCGTGGCGACGATATTACGCGCAAGCAGCGGGCCCTCGCGCACGGCGTTCTGGGCCAATGGAGCTACGTCACCACCACCGCGTTTGGGAATGCGCGCGCAATCCCCGATACCCCAAATGCCGGCGACACCAGGCACGGACAAATCGTCACCAACGACCAGCGCGCCCTCTTCAGAGGTTTGCAAGCCGATTTTCTGCAGCAGCGGCGCCGGCTTTTCACCCGCGGTCCAAACGATGGTGCGGCTATCGAAGCGCTTGCCGCTTTTGAGTGAAAGGCCGTCGGCATCTCCGGATGCGACATCCTCCCCGAGCTCGATGCGGACATTGCGCGCACGCAGCGATGCCGCGGCGCGTCTGCCGAACTCGGGCACGAGTCGTTCGAGCAGCCGTTGGCCGCTCTCGACCACGACGATTTCCGGCATCAAGTCGTGCAGCGCAGGGTAATAGCGATGCAGCCGCTTTAGATAACCGGCAAGCTCGCCGGCCGCTTCGACGCCGGTGAAACCGCCACCGACGATGACGAAACGCAGCCACCGGTCGCGCTCGACGCGATCGTGCTCCGCGGCTGCCGCTTCGAACGCTTCACCAACGCGCGCTCGCAGGCGCGCAGCATCCGGCAGCGTTTTAAGAAAGTACGAATGCTCGGTGATTCCAGGAATGCCATGCGCGCTCGATTCCGATCCCAGAGCGAATGCGAGGTGATCGAAGGGCAACGTCGTTTTGGTTCTGAGCGTGTCGAGGTCAACGGTGACATTACGCGCTCCGAGGTCGACCGCCGATACTTCGCCCAACACGACCTCCGTGCGCTTGAGGGTTACGCGGAGCGGCTGCACGATGGCACGCATGTCGAGCGAACCGCTTGCGACCTCCGGGAGCATCGGCGTAAACAGCTGAAAATTATCGCGGCTCACGATCGTGATATGAACGTCCGCAGGCGCGCGCCGTTCGAGCTCACGCGCGGCCGTCACACCGGCGAAACCGCCGCCCAAGAGAACGATCCTCGCCGGCAATGACTAGATTTCGTACGACGCCGCATCGCTGCGGCGAAATTCGAGCCCGATACCGGGACGCGTGAGATCCGGCGTCAACGTTCCTGCCACCGGTTTCACGGGACCATCGAAGAACATGCGCTCGATGCGCACGTGGTCGAAAAAATATTCCATGTGGCGCAGCATTTTCGCGGCTGAAGCCGCGTGCAAGTGAACGTAGGGCGCACAGTGTGTCGAAAGCGGCACGAGCGCGCTCTGACACAGGCCGTCGACGGCGAGTAGGCCAGTGAAGCCGCCGCAGCGCGTCGCGTCGGCTTGAAGAACGTCCACGGTGCGCGCTTCGAGCATGCGCGCGAAGTGGTACGGCGCGTACCCATATTCCCCGGCCGCGACTTCCATCGTTGCCGGCGCACGTTCGCAAACGGCAGCGAGACCATCAAAATCCTGATGGTAAACCGGCTCCTCGAACCAGGTGACGCCAGACGCTTTGAATTGCGCCGCCAGATCAAGCGCCTGCTTCACGACATATGCGCCGTTCGCGTCAACGAAGAGTTCGGCGTCGTCGCCGATCGCACGCCGCGCCGCAGCGATCCGGCGTACGTCGGCGGCGGGGTCACGTCCGATCTTCATCTTGACGCGCGGAATTCCGGAAGCGACCCAGCCGCCGAGCTGAGACGCGAGCGCAGCTATATCGTATGACGTGAATCCGCCGCTACCGTAGACCGGAACGCGCTCGCGCGCCTGGCCCAGAAGCGCGGCGACCGGCGTATCGAGCAATTTGCCACGCAGATCCCACAGAGCGATATCGATTGCCGAGATTGCCATCGCTGTAATGCCCTCTCGACCAAGATTGCGAATCTTCGCGACCATGCTCGACCAGATTGCACCATGCTCGAAAGCGTTTGCACCGATGACCACGTCGTGCAACGTGTCGCGAATCAGCGCCGCCGTCGCGGTGTCGGCGTACGTATAACCGATGCCCGTGCAACCGCCGGCCTCGAGTTCGACGAGGACCATGGTCGTCGCATCCCACACGAGCGTTCCGTCCGATTCCGGAGCGCCTTCCGTCGGCACGCGAAACGCACGCACGTTCAATCGGCCGATCGGCGCCGCCGTGCTCGAATGCGGCGGCGTTTCCGTCGTGGTCACCGCTTGTCTCCATGCGCGAAGATACCGGAAACTACGCTCTTCACCGATTCCGCGATCACTCGCATTTCGTCCGGGTCACCCTTGATCAGGGCTTTCGTCAAGTTTTTCGCTTGCTCGAACGAGATATGGGGCGGAATCATGGCGACGTTCGGATCGGTGTAGGCTTCGTATACGACGGGCCGGTCTGCCGACAACGCGGCCTCCCACGCAGCACCAACTTCCTCGGGGCGATCCACGCGGATTCCCTTCAGGCCGATCGACTCGGCGTACCTAGCGTACGGAAAATCCGGCAGCTGCTGGGATGCATCGAACTTCGGATCGCCCGACTCGATACGCATTTCCCACGTCACTTGATTGAGGTCGCGATTGTTCAATACGAGAATGATGAGCCGCGGATCCGTCCATCGCTCCCAGTACTTCGCGATTGTAAGCAGTTCGGCGTTGCCGTTCATCTGCATCGCGCCGTCGCCCGTCATGCCGATCGCGACACGATCGGGAAAGCAGAACTTCGCCGCGATAGCGTACGGGACAGCCGGTCCCATTGTTGCGAGACTACCCGAGAGCGAATACTTCATTCCGCGACGCATCTGCAAATCGCGAGCCGACCAATTCGTCGCGGTGCCTGCGTCGCCGCTAAGAATGCAGTTGTCGGGGAGGCGTTTGGAGAGTTCGGTGAAGACCTTTTGTGGATTCAGCGGGTCGGCCGTATCCTCGGCGCGCGCCTCGGTGACACGTTGCCAATGCTCGCGCTTGCCGGCGATGCGCCGCCGCCATGCCGGATCGGTTTTTTGCACGAGTAATGGCAGCAGTGCCCGCAGCGTCGCTGCACTGTCACCAATGAGGTTTACCTCGTTGGCAAAACGCATCGACAGATTCTTGCCGTCGAGATCGATCTGAACTCCACGCGCTTGACCTTCTTTTGGAAGAAACTGCGCGTACGGATAGGTCGTCCCGATCATGAAGAGCGTGTCGCAGGACGTCATCAAGTCCGAACTCGCTTCGGTGCCGAGCAGACCGAGCGTTCCGGTCACATACGGTAAATCGTCGGGGAGGGCCGCTTTTCCGAGCAATGCCTTCGCGACGCCCGCTTGCAAACGGTCGGCAGCGGCCATGACCTCATCTGCCGCGCCGAGCGTACCTGCACCGATAAGCATCGCCACTCGTTCGCCCGCGTTGAGAATGTCGGCGGCGGCGCGCAAATCTACTTCGGCCGGAACGACCACCGGTACACGGTAACCAATTCCCGACTGCAGCATATTCGCGGCGTGCGGCGGATGTTCCACCGCATCCATCTCTTGAATGTCTTTCGGCACGATGATGCACGTGACGCTCCGCGTGGCGTGGGCGATCCGGAAAGCGCGATCCACGATGTGACGTGCCGCCATCGGACTTGAAATCTGGTAGACGTATTCCGACGCCACATCTTTAAAGAGATTGAGCAAGTCAACTTCTTGCTGGTAGTTACCCCCGATTGCCGTCGTCGCCGCTTGACCGACGATCGCTACGACCGGGTGATGATCCATCTTCGCGTCATACAGACCGTTCAACAAGTGGATTGCGCCAGGGCCCGACGTGGCGAGACAACAAGCGACGTCGCCCGTATACTTTGCATCCGCTGTGGCCATGAACGCGGCCATCTCTTCGTGCCGAACTTGGATAAAATCCATCGCACCGTCGAGCCGGTCGAAGGCGCCCATGATTCCGTTTATGCCGTCACCCGGATAACCGTAGATACGGCGAATCCCCCAAGCATGCACGCGTTGGAGAATGAAATCACTGACGGTCATTGCGGCACGAACCCCCCCGGAAGGCGAATGTAGTCACCTTACCCGACTATTTTCGCTATTAACGCCGCACGTGCACAAACAAACTGGGTAAGACGCGTTTATCATCGATCTTCCGGAAGCGAACGTGACCGACAACTCTACGGATCCCCCGCTCTTAGAGGACGCCGAAGCAATCACGAAGGGGATACGCGAGGGCCGCTTTCAACGCTGGCTGTCGCTCATTGCCAGCGCATCAAGCGTATTGAGTGGGCTCGAAGTCGCCTACGAACATTATCGCGGCGGCTATAGCCGGCGAATCATGGTCACGCCCGTCATCTTGAGTGGAGCGCTAGCGATTGCCGGCTTGGCCGGTTTTCGCAACGCAGTCGCAGCTCGAACCGTATTACCGTTCATCTCCATCCTCACAGGCGCGGATGCAACGCTCGGCTTCTACTTTCACATGCGCGGAATCGCACGGAAACCTGGCGGCTGGCGCTTACCAATCGTGAATATCGTGATGGGTCCGCCGATCTTCGCTCCCCTTCTGTTCGCAACAAGCGCCTACTTGGGCATCATCGCATCGCGGCTAGAGCGAGCCGGTGACGACGAAGGGACCGGTCTTCCATATGCCGCGCACGCGCAGCACTGGGCAGCCCGTTTGCGCGGGAAACACGAGGCGATCGACGCACGGCAAGATCGACGCGAAGGCCGCTTTCAGAAACATCTAGGCGTCGCGACCGTCGTCGCGGCGGGCTTTAGCGGCTTCGAAGCGTGGTACTCGCATTACAAGAACAACTTCCGCAATCGCGCACAGTGGACGCCGGTGGTCGTCGCGCCGTTGTTGATGCTTGCTGCGGGCGGCGCGACCGCGCGCGTCCGGGTGGCGCACACATGGCTGCCGGCAATCTCGGCGCTCGCCGTCATCGACGGATCAGTGGGCTTCTTCTATCACGTTCGCGGCGTGCTACGTCGGCCAGGCGGTCGCGCATTACTTTTCTACAATGTCGTCTACGGACCGCCGATCTTTGCTCCCTTGCTGTTTGCCGCGAGCGGTTTTCTTGGATTGCTGTCGAGCCTCTTGCGCAGAGAATGCGCATGAGCGAACGCAATCCCCCCGATCCGCGGCCGGTCGATCCACGCACCGGCGAGCCACTACCTCAGCGTGAACAGCCGGGATATTATCCGAACTTCAGCACGCTCGCCCAACAGAACTATTGGGATGCAAAAACGCGCTCCGTCATTCTCGATCGCGTGCAGAACGTACCGCCCTCTCGCTTCTTCGATGTGGCGCACACACAGTTACTTGAAGCGATCTGCGCACGGGTTATTCCGCAAGATGACCGCGACCCGGCGCATCGCATTCCGATCGTACCGCACATCGATCGGCGGCTGGCGGCGAACGAAGGTGACGGTTATCGGTACGACGACATGCCGCCCGATCCAGAAGCCTACCTTCTCGGCCTAGGCGCTATCGATGAATCCGCGCAAACCGCATTCAAGCGCGCCTTCGTCGCAACAACGCTATTGCAACAAGACGAACTGTTGCGGTCGCTGCTCGACGGGAAACCTCTTGTCGATCATGTCGCGTGGCAGCGGATGCCGCCTAAGCGGTTTTGGATGCTGTTGCTTTCGGATTGCGCCGAAGCGTATTACTCCCACCCATATGCATGGGACGAGATCGGATTCGGCGGTCCTGCATATCCGCGCGCATACATGCGGCTGGAGAACGGCGAGCCCGAGGCTTGGGAAGTGGACGAGGTGCGCTATCCGTGGGCGGCGCCGCCGTGGTCGGCTTCGGCTGAGTGCGGATCACATTAGAGGTCCGCTCTTTGGCGCCTTCGGCGCATCCGCTGGAAAACCGCACATACTCGGAGCGATGCAGAAACTCGACGTGCCGATGCGACGCTTTACGGCGAGCGAGGAGGTCGACTATGCGATCGTCGGCACGGGCGCCGGTGGAGGCGTGCTCGCTCAGCGACTCGCGCGCGCCGGATTTCGTGTGGTGGCATTCGATGCTGGACCACTATGGAATACCGAACGCGATTGGGTGAGCGATGAAAAAGGCGCGCGTAACCTGTATTGGAACGACCTGCGCATAACGGGCGGCGATCATCCGCTTGCATTCGGCGCGAACAACAGCGGGAAAGGCGTCGGTGGCGGCACCGTGCACTGGGCGTCGTTCACGCCGCGTTTTCATCCATCCGATTTTCATACGTATACGCTCGACGGCGTTGGCGCAGATTGGCCGCTGACGTACGCAGATCTCAAGCCATACTACGAACTGCTGGAATTGGAACTGCCTGTTGCGGGGCCGGCGCGCTACCCATGGGGCGATCCGCACGGCTATCCGTTCGCGCCCCACCCGATGGGCGGTGTGGGAGACGCGTTGATTCGCGGTTGCACGGCGCTCGGCATCGGCGTCTCGGCCGGCGGACCCGTAGCCATACTCAGCGCGTCCCGCGGCGAGCGACCCCACTGCATCTATCGCGGCTTCTGCATTCAAGGATGCAAAGTCGGAGCGAAGGCGAGCACCTTGATCACCCACGTGCCGGACGCGATCGCGAACGGGGCCGAAATCCGGCCCAACAGTATGGTCTCCCGTGTGCTCGTTGGGAACGATCGGCGCGCGACCGGGGTGTGCTACTTCGATGCCGACGGAAAGGAACACGTCCAACGAGCGCGCGCCGTCGTCGTTGCGGGTTATGCGATCGAAACACCGCGTTTGTTGCTCAATTCAGCGTGTGACGGTTTCGAAAACGGCCTGGCAAATTCTAGCGACACCGTCGGTCGTTACCTCATGGCGCAGGCGGGTAACGTGATCGCCGGTCGCTTTGATGATCCGATTCGCATGTACAAAGCGCCGCCCGCGCATGCGCTTACCGAAGAATTCTACGAGACCGATCCCAATCGCGACTTCGCGCGTGGTTTTGCGATCCAAACCGTGGGACCGCTGCCGATCGCGTTCGCGAAGCAACTCGCCAATGCAAAGGGAGCGTGGGGTTGGAGCCTGCGCCGCGAGATGATGGATTACAACCATTGGGCGGCGTTCGGATTTCTGGGCGAAATCCTACCGCATGCGGAGAACCGAGTGCAACTCGCTGACGAGCGCGACCGCTTTGGCATTCCCGTCGCAACAACAACGTTCGCTCTGCACGACAACGACACGAAGTTGATCGAATTCGGAACAAGTAAAACGATGGAGATCATGTGGGCAGCCGGCGCTCGCGAAGTCGTACAGGAAGCGCGCTACGCGCACCTCGTCGGCGCTGCGCGCATGGGAAAAGACCCCGACACTTCGGTCGTCGATGGCTTTGGTCGCACGCACGACGTCGGCAACCTATTCGTATGCGACGGCAGCATTTTGCCCACACAAGGATCGGCAAATCCGGGCCTGACGATTATGGCGCTCGCCGCGCGCATTGCCGACCATTTGATCCGCGCCGGCGATGACGTGTTCGGGAAAGGGCGCATTCCGATGGAAGCGACGCCGATCCGCTACGATCTCTCGCCGCCGGACACATGGGGCCACGGCATGACGCTGCCCGGCACATAGGATGTACGCGAACGCGATCACGAGCCGGGTTTACGCAGCTAAGACAAAAAGGCTCGCACCTGATTTTCGGTAAGGGTGGACGCCGCGCAATCGTGCCTATCCATGGCGGAAACCTCAAACCTGGAACGGCAAGCGCTATCTTAGAGGCGTCCGGTTTGAGTTTCGAGGATCTGCTTCGGCTTATTCCCGATTGGAGCATCGGCCGCACGTCTTTTCTCTTCCGTTGACGATCTGTCCAAATGTACTTTAGTAGATCGGAGTCTCGCTAATCCTAAGGCGAGACTGGGCAGACGGTCGAAACAATCTGGACGCCGTCACTTCCATCCGGTTGGAGAACCAAAACAGAGACAACTGGCGCCTCCTTTCGCATGGTATGTCACATAGATCCGTGCATCGCTGCCTGCTCAAATTGAGCTCCCTTGATGCTTCACGAGCAGAAGATGGCGACGATGCGCCGGCGGCGCGGCGGCATGCTACCAAGACGCGATCCCGGCGATCTCACGTAGTACGGCCGATCATAGGAGCGAGCCTTTCTTGACCGCGGTCGAGCGGTGCGTTACATCGAAAGCATGTTAGCACGTGTAGAGCTTCTCGGTCGCCTGGCGAGCTTCTCGCTTGGAGCGGCCTTAGCCCCAATCGCTGCGGTTGCGCAGGCTCCCTCGTACACACGCCCCACGTCTCCCAACAGCGACGACGTGATCAACGGGCACATCGCTTCGATCGACGGTAAGTACACCATCACGGTCCGCGACGACCGTGGATTCATCGATGACGTGCACCTGCATCAAGGCACGATCATCAACCCGATCGGATTGACACTTGCGCAGGGAATGCAGGTCACGATCTTCGGCTACAACGCCGGTTCGTGGTTCGAAGCAAATGAGATCGACACGCCGTATCACTACGTTTCGCGTCCGCTGCGAGTGTACTATGGACCCGGTTGGTGGTATCCCGGCTTCCCGTATGGTTACGGACCTTCGTTCAGCCTCGTGGTAAACGGCGGAGCCGTCATGCGCCGGCCGTTTCACCCCGTTCCGGTACACGGTCGGGTGCCGCGCATTCCCATGGCTGTCGGTCACCCATACATCGGCCGCCGCTGAGTAGGTGCGGCGACCAGACCTGCACCTTCCACCGCCGGCGCTGATGAACGTCGGTCGCTTCGAGACCTTTAGCGACAGCGTCTTTGCCATCGCATCGACACTGCTGGTTGTAAACTTGCGACTTCCGGACCTCGCCGGCATGACGGCGATCCAGTCGACGGAACGGCTTGCCTGGTTGTGGCCGCAGCTCCTCGGCTACTCGACGAGCTTCGCAATCATCGGCGTGTTATGGGTCAATCACCACGCGCTCTTCCACTTCCTGAAAAAGGTCGATCGCGTGTCGCTCATCATCAATCTCGGTTTGCTGATGTGCGTCGCATTCATCCCCTATCCGACAGCGCTGATGGCGCAATACGGTCGCAACCGCGCGGTTGTGATCCTCTTCGGCAGCACGATGGCCGCGGCGGGGTTCATCTTCAGCGCCCTGTGGTTCTATGCCATCAGGCAGTACTTCCGCACCGAACCGCGCATCGATCGCCGATTTATCCGCGATGCAAGCCTCTGGACATTGGGTTACCCCATGTCATACGTCTTCGCAACCGCGCTCGTCCTCGTCGATCCACTCCTGAGCATCGTAACGTATGCGATCATCCCCATCGTCTATCTCCTGCCCGGCGTCATCGACCGTCAGTTGCATCTGGAGATGACCCGGCTTCCGTATGGGCGTGAAGCCGAGCCGGCTCAACCCTAGGACGCCCATTCCAATGAACGCTACTCGATTGACACGCCAATGCAACGTCAGACCATGGCGACACGAACCGTGACGCTAATTCAGCGGAGGATCCCATCATGACAGTAGTCACGAGCAATCAGGTGACCCTTTCGGGCCAGCACGACGAACAACAGGAAGACCGCAAACGGCGTTACTCCGAGAAGGCGACCTTTGAGAACGGCATTCTAAAAATAACGCTGCAGCCGACGAGTCCCATCGCTGCGAAGAAAATCCCGATCGAGGCGACGTGATCGCGCCCGCGATCGCTCGCCTTGCGCGCTTCTGGTGGCTCTTGGGTTTGCGCGGCTTGCTCGGCGTGATGTTCGGGGTTGCGGCGCTCGTCTGGCCGGGCGTCACGCTGGCCGTGTTGATCCTCTTCTTCGGCGCCTACATGTTTGTCGACGGTGCGTTCGCGCTTATTGCTGCGATCCGTTTCCGGCACGAACGCGAGCATTGGGTGATGCTGCTCCTCGAGGGCCTCCTTGGCATAGCAATCGGAACGATTACGTTCTTGTGGCCGGGGCTCACTGCACTTGCGTGGGTCTACACGATCGCGGCGTGGGCGATCGTGACGGGGATCCTCGAACTTACCAGTGCGTTTCTTCTCCGTCGCACCCTCGGCCCGGAGATTGTCTTAGGGCTAGGCGGTATCGTCTCGATCGTCTTCGGCATCGCGATGGCCGCACTGCCGCTGATCGGACTCTTCGTCTGGGTGATCATGACCGGTGCGTACGCGATCGCCTTTGGTATCTTGTTGCTCGTGGCGGCGATTCGGATGCGTAGGGTCGCCAAATCGCCCGTTGCGGCGTCGGTGTAAACGCCAAAACATAAATCAGCGCCTGGGCGCCGGAAACGCGAACGCGCAGCGGTCGGACGTTATCGATGCCGAGTTCAAGGAATCTCCCGTAGAGCGCGGCTTCGTCTACCGGTTCGGAATGGGCGTCATCAAGATAACGAACTGCCTCGAGGCGACGCAATCACATAGCAACATGGCCCGGTAGGCGATGCGGCCCTCGGCGGGACGATCGAATTCGACGTCGACGAGCGGCGACGAGTCGACGACGTGCCCATCCCACAAGAGCGCGAAGTCGTGGCTTTCCGCACGCAGACGTTCGATGAGTTCGCTGAACTGGCGGGGATCGGACTCGCGCGCGCGATTGCGGCGCAGGAGCGCGACCAGCGCCACCGAGACGTCGTTGCAATTGCAGGGTTTGACGCGCACGCCTTTCGCGCAGAAGAGCCACCACGCGAGGTTCGTTCCGGGCTCAAACTCAAAAAGTTCTTTGGCTATCGCATTGACGCCGAGCACGTCAAGCCAGGACGTAAGGGCCAATGCCGGGCCGCTTTCGAAACCGGTGACGACTTGCATGATGTCGTCACTCCACGGCGGTGCCTGCGGTGACTTGGGCCGCACCTCGGCTTTGCCGCCGAGCAAAAAGATGTAGCTCGTCTCGACATCGCTAAGCTGCAGCGCGCCGGCGATGGCATAGAGCACGTCGGCCGAAATGTCGAACGGCCGGCCTTGCTCGATCCAAGCGTAGTAGGCCGTCGAAATTCCCGCGATCGAACTGACGTCTTCGCGCCGCAGGCCCGGCGTTCGCCGGCGCGAGCGCAGCACCGGCAAACCGCTCGACTCCGCGCTCAGCCGCACCCGTCTGCTCAGCAGAAATTTTCCGAGTTCTTCGTTGCGGGGCGGGCGTGCAACGAGGCCCATCTGTCAAGCTCCCTTTTGGCATTTTCCTGGCAGGATAGCACCGCGGCAGCTTTAGTACACCTGACCACGAGTAGGGGGAATAATTACTTCGAGCGTCCGCTTGCGTACAATAAAAAAGACCGGGTGGTTGACCGCCTTGCATGTTATAATTGGGGCCCCTCTTCATCACTGAGGTCCCGATGTGCCTATGCACGAGCAACACGGGGAGCTGCGGGAACTTCTTCGAAATTGGCGCGCGCGGCTGCACCCGGCTGACGTAAGCTTGCCGTCGCGCGGCCCGCGCCGGGTCCCGGGCCTGCGATCGACGGAAGTTGCCGAGCTGGCGGAAGTCTCAACCGGTTGGTACGAGCAGTTCGAGAGCGGCAACTCGCGACGCAGTTTTTCTCCGGCCTTCATCCAACGGGTCGCATCCGCATTGCGACTCACCGATCAGGAGCAAGCGACGCTGTTTCGGCTGGCATTGCCGGACGTTAGCTACGCAGCTCGGATCTTGGAAGCAAACATCCGCGACGGGGTAATGCATTACGTGTCGCAGGCGCGCGATTTCGCGCGGCGCTTGGCGGCCGCCAACTCGTTCGAAGAAGCCAGCGGAGCGGTCGTCGAGGCGACGCAGGCGCTCATCGCGCCGACCTGCGTGACCATCGCCAGCGTACAAAACAGCTTCGCCCCGCCCCGCACCTTCGCCATCGGGCCGCGCGCGAGCTTCGTGGGACCCGCACTAGCGCAATGCATGCTCGATATGAACGATTCCGTTCGCAGCGGTGCCGTCGTCCTTTGCGAAGATTCGCCGAATCCACATTCGGCGATGCGGGACGCAGCTCATCCGGTTCGCGTGAAGACGTTGGACGGACGCCAAACGGCTGGCATGCACGATGTGCCCGCCGCCGCCTACCAGTCCTACAATTGCCGTCTGCTCCAGCGCAGCGAGTTAGTGACCGGGTTGTTCGAGAAAGGCACGTGCCGCGGAGTGATGAGTTGCTCGTGGACCGAACCGCGGGCGCATCTGCCGATCGAGGTCGCCCTGATCGAGACGCTCGTCGCGATGGTCGCTCTCCTCGCCGCACCTGCAGGCATTAGTGGGTATAGATGAAGGGCGGCATTCCGCGCAACACATCTTTGGTTGCACCCTTCAACAAAAAATGATCGCCCACGACCTTGAAGTTCCGCATCGGAATCGCAACGCGGCGCTCAGCAATCCCGAGAAATCCTCCAACGCCGACAATCGCAAATGCCGCTTGGTCTTCCGGTGTGATGATGATATCTTCGATCTTGCCGAGATCTTCTTTGCGATCGTTTTGAACGTGTTTCCCGAACACATCCTTCTTGACGCTCCAACCCGCGACGACCGCGCGCATCTCGATGATCGTTATTCCGAGCGGAATTTGACCGGCGGCCGGCGCGGATGGGGTAACCGCTCCCACGAGTTCGGCTCCCGGTGCCGCGACAATGGTTTCGCAAGCAAGAACGAGCATCGCGAACGTCGCGACTACTCCAGCTTTTTTCATCATGCTACCAGTGTCGCGCTGCTGGAAGCCGGTCGTCAATCGATTTAAAGACGTAGGACCGTTACTCGCACAACTGGCAATCCTAGGCTCTGTAGTTTATTGACGAGCGCATCGCAAAGCCGCACCATCGATGCCTATCATACTCGCATTCAGTGAAGAGGCGACCATGAAGTCAGACACACAGCTACATGCCGATGTGGCAGAAGAGATCGTTACCGATCCAAGCCTCGATGCCAAACGCATCGCCGTTGCCGTTCACGATGGTGCGGTTACGCTGACCGGAACCGTTCCAAGCTACTGGCAGAAGATCGAGGCCGAAAGCGCGGTCAAGCGCGTCACCGGCGTAAGGGCGATCGCGAACGAACTGAAGGTAGAACTAGCCGCATTACACCGGCGCGACGACACCGATATCGCCGAGTCGGCAACGAAGGCTTTATCCTGGCACAGTGATTTGCCCGAGGGCATCAAGGTCGTTGTTAATAGCGGTTGGCTTACGCTCTCCGGTTCCGTCGATTGGCAGTTTCAAAGGGATGAAGCCGAGCGCGCTGTTAAGTACCTCAGCGGCGTTATCGGGGTAACGAACAACATCACGATCAAGGCAACGCCGAAAGTGGCCGACGTGCGCGACCGAATTCGTCGCGAACTCGAACGCACCGTCGAACAAGAAGCCAGCCACATCCAGATCCAAGCCCAGAACGGTAGCGTGGTCTTGCGCGGCAGCGTCCACTCCTGGACGGATCTCGACGCGGCGAGAAGAGCGGCCTGGTCCGTTCCCGGCGTTACCGATGTCGAAAGTCATTTGGTCGTAGCCTAACCCGCCCCGAGAGAGCGGTCTGGCGCCGGCACACATGATTTCTCGGTGCGCGCCGGACGCGGATACGACGCGCGTCGTGCTTCGGACGTTCGTCCGCGCACCCACATCCTCGAATTGCTCAAGTGACGGGGTTAACCCTGACATTCCGCCTGCCCCCTGGTGTACAACGGGATTATAAACGTGGCACCCAGAGACACGAGTGAAATGGTCGCGAATTAGCTTACGCGATGCAGGTGCTTTACGAACCATCTGCGGCCAAACCGCCGCGTAAAGCACCTGGTAAGGTATAACCAATTCGACACGCCGCAGTTGTCGCCTAGGAGTTGAGTTACTCATTGATTTTATCTAGGCATGGCAAGCCGGTTTACTGAATGTCTTTGGCGTTGTTATGCATCGACTCGGCGAGGACGGCGCCGGCTCGTGCTGTCCTGACACGCATCTCTGATACTCCCGCGCGCCTCATCCGCTTGAACAGGACCCTAAAGCGTAAAAGAATTCGGTCACCTTCGCGTTCGGCAAAAGCCTGGCGACTAAGAATCGCGGCGTTGAGCTCGAGGCAGCGTCGAGTCGGCCCAATTCTTTGCGGATAATAGTTCCGCGAGAATGGCTCCGCCGAGTGCGATCCGTACACTGGCATCGGGCATGCCTATGCGACGCAGATCGGCAATGTCGTGCTGCAGAGCGCGTACAATGCTGTCACCATCCCTGTCTTCGAGATGGTCTGACCGAAGCACGAGCTGATTGAAGGCGACGCAGTGCTCCCGCAATATCCCGATCATCTCGCGCATGCGGGCTTTGGCGACTATTCTTAGCATCCCGCCCTCCCTAGTTGCGGAATACGTATCCTCTCCCACGAACCGTGAGAACGTGACGAGGCCAATGTGGATGCTCCTCAACCTTCCGTCGGATCGCGCAAATGTGGACGGCAAGCGCGCGGCGCGACGCGGGAGGCCGGGCTAGAGCACGTTCGAATTGGTCAAATGTGATGATCTGCGCCACTCGTGACCTAAGTACGTGCAGAATATCCGTTTCCATGTCAGTGAAGGCGCTCTGCGATGATGGGCGCACTAGTTCCAAGACCATGATGCGACATTCCAGAACGTGGATTCCGTCATACTCGGGTGGACGCCGTGCAGACGAGGAGCGTGCATTGAAATGATCTCATTCCATCTCAGCACGTAGTACGGAAGATCCGACAGTTCGATTTCTTGGATGTGATCGTACAGTCGTTTTCGCGACGCGACATCATAAGTTGAAGCCGCGCGATTTTCGAGGGACGTGAGCTCGGGGTCTGCGAACCACGAGAGATTCTGCCCCTTCGGTGGCACTGCATCCGAACTGTTGATATCCCAGAGACTCGGATCAGCCGCACTGACGATGCCGTTGAGCGCAACATCAAACTTGCCGCTATAGACCAGGCCTCCGCTCGACGCCGGAGCGTAGAGTACGGCAGCGGGCGCGTTCTTGATGATTGTCCCTATTCCAATTTGTTGCCATGAGCTCTGCAAGAATATCTGGGCTTGCTCGCGCGTTTGGTTTCCGGCCGTCGTAACGAAGGTCAGGCTTAGAGGACGGCCGTCTCTTTCTCGCAGACCATCTGAACCCAAATGCCATCCTGCGGCGTCAAGCAACGCGGCGGCTTTTGAAGGAGAGTAGGCGTAATAGTGTAGCTGACTATCATACCAGCTCGTCCTTGGGTTTTCTGCAACGGGACCTCGCACACCGAGACCGTGGTAGATGGTCGTAAATATTCGATCAGCATCAAAGCCATAACAGAGCGCACGCCGAACACGCACGTCGGCAAGTGGACCTTTACTTGTATTGAACGTAAGGTGATCCCAGCTCGATCGAGCGTTCATTTCCGTCTTTAGCGGCGCACCGCGCGCCGCTTCGTACGTGGACACACTGACGTTGTCGGCGAGATCGATGGCGCCGGATCGTATCGCCGTGACCATGGTGTTGCCGTTCTCGAGAAAGACGAGGCGTATTCGGGCGATGTGCGGCACACCGCGAAAGTACGAGGGATTTGCCGCGAATGTCATGTCGCTGCCGCGATGCCAGGCGGTCAGGCTGTAGGGACCGCTGCCGAATTCGGGGTCGACGAAATCGACGCGATTAAGATCAGCTTTCGCCGAAAGTAAGTGCTCCGGCAGGACGACTCCGTTGCTTCCACCGGCGAAGGCCGTAAGGGCTGGCGCCCAGGGACGCGTCAAGACGATCCGTACCGTACGCTTATCCGGCGTTTCGATGCGAACGATATTGTCGAAGTGGCTGTTGCTGCCGGCGTTCAGTTTCGGATTGCGATAGGCGGCCAGCGAGAAGGCTACGTCCCTTGATGTCACCGGCACGCCATCATGCCAACGCGCATTCCGCACGAGGTGATAGGTCAGCACCTTCCCATCCGCTGAAATGCCCCCATTCTTCAGCGTTGGAACGGCTTCGGCAAGGTCGGGGATCTGATTGCGACGGTCATCGAAGCGCGTCAGCCCGTCATAAACGAGCGCAGAGATATCGTTATCGACTACCAGCGTGCCGGTGAGCGGGTTCACCGAGTCGGGTTCCTCAGCGAGCGCGACACGAAGCTCCGGAGTCGCCGCATAACTTGCACTCGATGAAACGAGCGCTAGACAGCCGATGAAGAAGGCGGCACGGTCGATCATCTTCGCTTAACGATATGGATTAAACGGACGATAAAACGATTGACGCCCGTCGATCGACAACGGGATCGGCTTCTGCGCGCTCGTCCATGAAATAAAGTTGAATGTCGGATTCTGCCGGCTCAGAATGGTAAGCCGAAGGTTATCGTATCGCAATGGTTGACCGCGCCGAATAACCGTTGGCCTTCTCCCGACGACGAGATATGCGCGCGCACCGGCGTCATCCCCCATGATATGTCCGACGGAGTGCCGATCGATCACGATCGCCGAGCCCTCGTCGACACCGACGCCGAGAATTCTGGCCGGTCGCGTTTTCACCATGTGGTCAGCGATCAATCGAGCCATGAAGACGGTCATACGTCCAAGGCGATCGCGCACGGCGAGATGCGTGTCCGCAATGGCGTTGCGCAACGCCGGAAAATTGAAAAACGGCCCGGACACGCTGATGCGAGGTTCGTACGGATTCTCGACAGCGTCTGCACTCGTCGTGTACGCTTTCAACGCGGTTGCCGCAGCTGCGTCGTAAACGAAGTTTCCCAAAATCGCGAGACCCGCGCTGACGCCGCCCACCACACCACCACGCTGATACAGTCGATCGATTGCGGCAGTGATCGGAGAGTGGCGCCACGAGACGTAATCTGATTGAGCGCCGCCGTCAATATAAACGCCTTCGGCACCGTCGATGGCTTGCGCCACTTGAACGTATGAATCCGCGGAAGCGCATGTCGGGATATTGAAGGCGACCACGGCGTTGAAATCTCCCAGGCGCCGCAATGTGTTGCTCGGGACGCGGTCATCCGGATACGCCATCGCGGTGATGAACACGACATCCGCCTTGGGCGAACCATCGCCACGGATCGTGCGCCCCATCCAGGCAAGCGACGATTTTCCATAACTACCTCCTCCGTTGAGCACCAAACCGGGACCGCCAGGGGGAAATGGCGCGGGATTCGGAGTTCCCGCAACCGGATAGACGTGGATACTGCAGCTCGCCGCAGCGGGAGCCGCAGCGATCCCGAAGAGCATGGCTGCACATGGGATGACTAACGATGTTATGCGCGCGCGAATACCCACGGGTTCTATTTCGTGGAGAGAACGGAGACATGAAAATTCAAGTATTGTTCACCGTACGAGCCTGACCCATTTAGCGACTTCCATAGGATCGAGTTAAGGTTTCGTTCTACACGAAAACGTAATACACGCGGCGCACTGTGCTCGTAGCCGCTAGGCAATGCGCTAATATCGGCACGAGCACTGGAAAGCGGAAGCCTCGCCGCGGGACCTTCGAAAACCCACGCCGCGCCCGGACCTTGAACGTCGTTGTCGGCATTGCTAGGCTGCACTGGCCCGAGCATCGAGTTGATCTTTCCCACACGCAGCACCGCAGGCCAGTTTCCTCGAGACCGACGTGGACGCACCAAGACTGCTCCGATCTCGAATTCCTGAGTGGTCGAATCGTAATCGAAGGACGTATAATAAAGCTCCGCGATCTTTACACAGCATCTTGCATTTGCAATGAGACTGCGTCGCCGACTCGCGACGACACCGTCTTCGTGCTGATCCCGAATACGCGTCACGTGCAATTGGTCATTTACTGCACCGGGTGGTGACCATAGCGCATAAAATGACCCATCCGGCGCGGCGACTAAGGAGTTCCCCCGTAACACCGGTTCAAAGGATCTTCTAAAATCGGCGATGCCCAGGTCAGCAATGCGAAAGGCTGAAGCGGTATTCCCTTGCCCGTACGTAACGGTGCCACTCTTGGAAAGAATGTACACGTGTTGGGCAAGCGCTTGCCCAACCGTTAGTTTCGGATAGTCTTCGCACGGGTTGAGCGGAAGGCTGTTTCCAAAATGCTGGCCACCGTCGCGCGAGAATGCGACGCGCCAGCACCCACCACCCTCGAGCCAGCTTACAGCGACAACGCCGTACTTGTTAACAGCAATGCTCGCATCCGCCGGAGCGGCGTTACGTCCAAGACGGATTGTCGCATCGTCTATGGGACGAGCCGGCGACCAATGTATGCCTTGATCATCGGACATCGTCACGAAGATGCGCAGCCGGCCATCGATAATGTTTCGTTCCGTTACGTAGAGCCGACGCACCTCGGAACCTGGGACTGAACCGAACGCGACTCCCGCTCGCGAGGAATCATCAAACACACCACTCATAGCAAGCATTTTCTTAACGTTATTGGACGCAAAGCTTGCGACGAGGAGGGGCGTGCCGATCGGCCGGCCATCGTCGGCCAATCGTGAAAACGTCAACGACATGGCACCACTCTGAAGTCGCCACTCCGTGAACAAGGCACCGAGCGCGCTCGGCCCCAAATCCACTACGGACTCCGTCGCAACCCCGTTGATACAAACGCCCGGTCGTGCCGGCAAGGCGGCTGTGTCGAATATGCCGACGCTCTTTTTTGGCGAAACGCCGCAGTGAACGTGAAACACGCCGAGTGGTTGCGCAGGCGCGGGATTCCACGAGTGTAACTTTCGGATCGATGTAGCGTCGTTATCGAAAATAGTTAGATAACGATCTTCGGAGTGATGTACGCTGTCCGCGAAGTCGAAGACCCGATCGCGACCTGCAGCGTTCTTCTTGACGAGTAATAAAGCCGCGTCGAAGTGGGAAATGTGCGGGCTTAATTTCCACGTCCGACCGAAGTCCGGCGAACGCCAGAGATACATCGCGCCGCCTCTTGATCCATGCACCCCGAGCTTTATAACGGACATGGCGAAATAGATCGTGTCGTCGCCCGACATCGCGCATGACACTTCCGAATTGCTCGGATACGCTGAAGTCGACTTGAGAATCCGCCAACTTTCGCCGCCGTCTACCGATCCGTAGAGAATCGCTTGGACGTCGTGTCCCGTCTTAGCGGATAGCCGTAATGCGCAAACTGCAACATGCTCGGCATTGGTCCGGCTTACGGCAATCTGCCACCAAAAGTGTGGTCCGTCGTCCGCCCAGGAGAGCTGAGCGTCTTTCATTACCACCTGCGGTGGCTGCGCGGACGCTGCGAGTCGAGGAAGAACACACAACGCAGCCAGAGACAGAGCCGTGAGTATACCGCGGCGAAGCTGCGCTGCTAGACGCACTCGCTCAGGCTCCTCGGCGCGTATTATGCCGCTTCAGCCACGTCAGCGTGCGAATCAAGAGATCTCTTTGATTCGCCGGCTTTGCGAGGTTATGGCCCTCGCCGAGGTACAGTACGTATGAAGAATCGATCCCCATTCGACGTGAGGCCGCGGACATCCAAGGCATGGATGGTGCGTCGAGCCCGAGTTCCCCGTTCACAAACAGCGTCGGTGTTGTTATCTTCGCAGCGTGCGCCACAGCCGAGTTCTCAACGTATGCTTGCATATGGTTCATTGGTGTCCCGCGCAATCTCCACTCATCAATACTATTCACACCGTAAGCATTTGCATAATCCCAGAGAACGTCCGCGCCTTCGTAGGAGACGGCAGCGGCGAATGTCGACGTATGGGTTATGAGCCAGTTTACTTCCATGCTGCCATAACTATGTCCAAGCACAAAAATGTGACGGGGATCGGCGATACCTTGGCGTTCGAGGGAGTGAACTCCCGAGAGAATGTCGTCTTGGTCGCCCTGAAAAATCTGACGCTTCTGACGCAGCTTTAGCAACTGATCAAAACCCTCGTAACCACTTTCGCGATAGTCGGGCTGAAAGATCGCGTAACCGTGTTGTGCCAGATATTGTATGAAATGAGCTCCGCCAGGCCACTCCCCATTTGGCCACACCCCGCCGCCCGGTCCGCCGTGCACTAACACGACAACCGGATATCGTTTTCGAGCGCTATACCCGACAGGCAGCGTTAGGGCGCCATCGACTGCAAGACCGTCGCCGCTGCGCCACCCGATTGCTCTCGACCGGCCTGCATGCAACCCGAGAGTCGGATCGTCAATGACCGCAGCCCGTCGGATATTCTCGATACGATTATGCGCAAAGGTTCCGACGTACAATCGGGTGACGTCGCCTGCGTCGAGATTTGCCCATGCGATCAACGTGCCGTGCGGTTCTACGGCGATGCGCAAGATGCGGCTTGTCGTGGAGAGCACTGCAATGGTTCGAATTCCATCTGTGGCGTAAAGGCTCTGGTGAAGTGATCTCCCTCTGCTGTACAGCAGCCAACGCCCGTCGGGCGTCCACGCCTTCGGTCCAAGAGTAGACTCGAAGTGCGTGAGCAGTTTTATGCTTCCGGAAGTAAGGTTTTTGATAGCGAGCTCTCGCCGAAACGGCAGAAACGCCAGCTCGCCCGGGTCCGCTTGAAAAGCCATCCTCGCGCCGTGAGGGTCTAATACTGGCTCATCGACACATTGTTGATTGTAGCCGGACAAAAGCCGTTTTACGCGATGTGTCCCGACGTTTTCCGATACGATCTCGCAGTCCCAATGTGAAGACGTCATCTTATCATTGCGCTCAATCAGAACGTGATCGTTGTCAATCCACGCGAATGCACCCGTCCAAACGCCCACAATCAATACACGATCGGCTCCGGTGCTAAGGTCGATCATGTGAAAGACGCTCGTTCGTGCCGTGTCTTTGAATGGTAGCGGATAAACTCGGGGAGTTTGAGGGGGAGGTGTCGGCTTGAGCCCGCCTATTGCGCCTCCGGGATCCAATGCGTATCCAAGAACAAGCGTATCGAACAATAGCCGCTCTGAGTCAGGCGACCAAACGATTTGATTCTGCGGTATGCCTACCAGCCCGATTCCACCCTTAATGTGCGATATCTGCAGCGGATCACTTCCATTGGAGTTGGCGACCCATACCTGGGTTTCTCGATCGATGCCACCAATGAGCGCGGTCTCGCGCAAGAAAGCAAGATGCCGTCCGTCGGGCGACACTGACGGATCGCTCCCCTGAATGACGCGCACCGACTCCCCAGACGCAGGCCTGTAGCGGAATATCCATGGCTCATCGCCGACATAGGATGAAAAAAGAATTTCCGGACGCAACGGATTCCAGACAAAATCGGAATGAATGTTCCGTCCTGCCCGGCTTTGCGCAAAATCAACGACCGACGCGATCGTCAACCAACCATCACCAGCGGTTTTGTCCGACGAGATTGGAGAGGCGATCGCTGTTAGCGACATCCCCATGAATGCGATACCGAGTAGGGCCAGAACTCGAGTCATAGGCCAAGACTGGCGGTAAGAATCACTGCCCGCGGTCCATACGGTGCAGAATAAGGGGCGGGATAAATGAACGGTCCTACAGCACCTGGGATGACCGGATTCGCGTAGTTGGAATAATAGTGCGCAACGCTTTCGTCGTAAGCGCCCGTGATGTTCTTGAAGGTCGCCAGGAGAGAGATTCTCTTATTGAAAGCATACGCGATGTGCGCGTTCAGCCCCACGAATGCCGGCTCGAAGTACGCATTGTTATTTCCGTAATAGTTTGACTGCAGATCTATCGATCTGCCCGGGCTCCACCGATAACCGAAACCTGCGGAAGCCGTCGCATACGGCACGGTCGCAAGGTAGCCCGCGCTACTATTGAAGTTTAGACCGGGGACGATGCTTTGATTTGCGCACTTTATGCACGGCACCGTGGGATTGTCGTAAAGAGCCGAAGGGACACTTACAACGTAGGCTCGAGTCAATCCGAGATCCGCATTCCAGTAGTAGCCGGATGCGACGTCGTGCTTTGCAGTTAAGTTGACGCCTTCCATCCGGCTGGTACCAAGGTTAGCAAACTGGGAAATAAACAGCGGTAAACCATTGTATGTCGATTCTGCATAAGAATCGAAGAACTGCCCGTAGAGATTCGTGAGGTAAAGATCCGCTGAGAGCAGCGTGTCTCGATGTAGTCGAACATCAGATCCAATGTCATATCCGAATGATTCTTCCGGCTTAATGTTCGGATTCGCGATGCTCTCGTTACAAAGCGTCGGCTGGCAAGTAAGACTGGAACCTGTGAGATTGTATAGTACAGGGAGAGCGTAGCCGCCACCGGCGGATGCTCTCAAGGCAACGTCGGGACTCGCTTTCCACACCGCACCGAACCTTGGCGCATTATACGGAAAGCTGACATCCGTATAGCCGACAGCATTGAGTCCAGGCACGTGGTAATCACCGTGCGCGAAATACCACGAAAGACCAAGTGAGAGTTTATCTCCAATGTCGGTGTTAATGTGCGTCCGAATCTCGCTCGTGGATTCCGCAATATCGGATCCTTGGCTAAACGTGAACAGCGGCGCGCCACTGAAATACAGCGCGCCAGCACCAGGCGAATCGTAATACGACTTAACATACGAAACCCCGACGCTCGAGGAAGAGCCAATCTGTGTCGCATAGCTCGCCAAAATATCGCGGGAAATTGAATTGTTCGTGCTGCTAAGATATTCGTTTGGAAATAACAGACTCGCAGGCGTTCCGTTGTAGACTGTGGTTGTCCCCGGCGTACCGACATTCGCTGTGCCCCAGAGCGTGTATTCGCCGCTAGGCGGATTTTGCGGGGAATAAGGCTCAGAGTTGTACGAATAGTACTGCAGGGCAGCTAATCGGAGGACACCCGCACCTATTGAAGCGGTCACCTTCTCCTCGAAAAGACTGCTCGCTTGCGAGTCCATGGCCAGTCCTTGCGTTTGCATGAGTGCGTAATTCGTTTGACCCGCCGGACTCGGTTGAATACTTCCGCTATAGGCGGGGACGTTGCTTGATGGAGCAAACGAAACAGGGAAAAAACCATACTGCGCGCTTTGCATTGCGCTGGAAGCAGCGTGGAATGCCTCCGCCGTGATGGCCGGGGTAACATCGTAAACCAAATCGACGGCACCGTTATGCGCAGTCCAAGCCGTCGATTGAGGAATCGACGAATACAGCAACGTGTTTGTAGTCGAACAATAGCTGTTCGCAATCCCGCAACCGTTGACGTTATATGTCGCCGTAGGGAGATTGACGACTTGCCCATTGATGGCGGTGGGCGTGCTAAGGCCTCCGAGAACAGGTTTCGTCCCCAGCGGGCCAGGACTATTGTTGATGCCATAGACGAGCGTCGCCGACAGCTTCCCGAAACGTAGTGCGATCTTCGCATTTTCGATGCTTCCCCCATAGGGATCGTTGCTCGCCGAAAACTCGAAGTGATTCGCATTCACCGCTCCGAGCGTGTGAAGCACGAAGCTTCCGCCAACGGAGTCAACGATGCTTGGCGCATTCGCGCCGGGGCCGCGGACGACGTCAGCGGTGCTGAATGCGTTTAACGGTAAAGTACTCAAATCGACGCCGCCGCCCGCCGATAGTGTGGACGAAATCCCTTGGAGAGGCATGCCATCAAGTGTCGTGGACGTCTCGTACGGCAACGCTCCGTTGAGTGAGAGGATCACAGGAGACAACGGCGACCCGACCACCGATGTAACTCCACTCAAGCCATTTGATTCGTTCCCGGAGGTCGCCACCCCCGGGATTTGGTCGAAGACGTGCTTCCACGTGCCTTCACCTTGAAACGCAGCGTCACTTGGACTTATCGAGTCGACGCTCGACGAGCTCGTGTTGATGTGTACGCCAGCGTTGCTCGTCGATACGCGCCCAATTGTCCGGAGTTCACTCTCGGGCGGAAACGCGATTGTAACAGAGATGTCGTTGCTAAGGGTGATGTTGTTGCGAGACACCGTTCGGCCGCGGAATCTCGCCGCGATTTGATAGGTTCCCCATGGCACGCTCGTAAACGCAAACGTTCCGCGTTCGTCGCTCTTTGTGGAACGCCGGGCCGAACCGGTGAGCTCGATGTCGGCACCGGCGATAGGCGCACCGTCGTTTCCCGTGACTCTACCGGTAATATTGGCTGTCTGAGCCGCTGATTGCGTTGCTCCCGGTGCAATCTGCGAAAACGCCGGCTGTATTGCGGCCATCAGCAGCGAGACAGTGCATAGAGTTAACGCCACCGTCCTGCGAAACCACGTGAATTCCGGCGATGATTTCATTGTGAGCAACTCCCGGCAATAGCGAAACGCATTGGACTATAAGCGCCCAGAGGCAAGCCGTATAGCACCTTAAGTTGCGTTAAACTATATCGCCTCGCTCGCCGGCCTACATGGTGCAGATGCCCCATCATGCGGCCTCCCTATGTGTGGGCGGCACGTATCTGTCCAACGATGTCGCCCGCGACGTTATGCACTTGGACAACCCCGAAGGGTTCCAGCACATCCAATGTTGCGTTGCTTGGAAACAGCTTGCGAAGCACTGCCACCGTCGCGGAAGGCAGAGCCCGAAGATTGCCATCCTCTACTTTAATCGCCACGCCGACGCCAGCCGCAGGATACGCGACGCCCGTAACGCCCTCGGCGCCCCCCTTTAGGAGAAGTGCTTCACGCATCGCATGCATCGCCTGAGTATCGAAAGAGCCCACCCCTCGAACGAGTTCGGGATGTAAAAGCATTGCATCACGAACAAGACCCAAAGGGCCGGCATCTTCATCGGACAGGCCATCGAGAGTTGCCAGCCTCGCGAAACCTATGGCGATGTTACGAAGCGGTGTCGCCATCACGGGAAGTCCGCATCCGTCAATCACCAACAGCGGAGCGTCAAATGCCAGCACGCGACGGCAATAATCAAGCACGTGGTGCTGCACAGGTCCGCTCAGCTCGCGATATTTTTTGACATCTGACTTGAGCAAAATGGCGAGGGCGAGCAGGCCGGCATGTTTACCGGAGCAGTTATTGTGCAGTTGCGAGAGAGGCTCGCCCGCGCGCTGCAACCGCGTTGCTTCGGCTTCATCTCGAGGTGCGTGGACGCCGCATTGTAAATCGCTTTCGGAGAGTCCGATCTTTTCAAGCAGCCTCTGGACTGCTGCAACGTGGACCTGCTGTCCCATATGCGAGCCGGACATGATCGCCAAGTCGCGAGAATGCAGACCAAAGCGATGAATCGCGCCCAATCGAGCCACAGCGGCTGCGATGAACGGCTTCTGCACGGAGCGAAGAACAACGAGATCGTCCTGACAATCTGACTGCAGCAATGTCTCGCCGTTCGAGTTGACGGCGAACACTTGGATACGATGACGAGACTCGACAATGGATCCGCGAGTTACCTCGACCAGCATACTATCGACCGTAACGCCTGCGGGCGAAACTTTCGCGGGGTATTCTCCCCATCAATTTTGGGAGAGCGTGACCTCACCTGATCCGACAAGAGCTGCGAGCTGAACGCGCGACGTAATGTCGAGACGATTGAAGATCGACTCGAGATGATGTCCAACGGTATTCTCGCTGATGTTGAGGTGTTTGGACACATCGCGATTCGACATGCCCCGCGAAACAAGCGCGGCGACTTCAGCTTCTCGCGGGGTCAAGGCGCTATTGGGGCGGCCGCGCGCACGCCGTTTCGGCTGCAATCCTTCAAGCCGGCGCACCTCCGATACGGCTCCCGCAGATCGATAAAGCTCGAGCGCTTCCGCTTGCTGACTACCCGACTCGCGAGAGCGAGCCTCGAAAATTCGCCAGCCGCATTCGTTGAAGATAGCTGCCGCCGCCAAGGCCTGCGTTCGTCCATCACTACCGGAACGCTCAGCTTTGTAACTGCGGAAGAGAAGCAGGAACGCTCGTGAGATGTTGTGGCCGGGCACCGAAGCCGCTTGCGAAAGCAACTCCTCAGCCTCTCCGAATCGCTCCTCTCTGCCATAAAGCGCTACCTGACAGAGCATCCACCATGACTGGGCTGCGTTCTCGATCAAGCCGATACCACGCTCCAAAATACCTCGAGCCTCGTCGTGTTTACCGCGCGCAATCGCCAAATCCACAAACGCGCTCGCAACTGCCCCGATGCGCTCGCTGCTTTCCGACGCGAAAACGCCTTCGAGAATTCCCGGAGCCGACGATCGCCGCACGAGTGCATCGTCCCCTAAGAGAAGGCCGAGGGAAATGCCGATCTCAGCCAATACAACTTCAGTTACCGGCGTAAGAGCGCGCTCGATTCCAGTGTCAATCATTTTACGCGCTTCGGCGAGATCGCCCATCCGCAGGAGCGTTCGGACGAGCCCGAATGCATTGAAGCCCGCTTGTACGATGTATCCCTTGCCGTCCGCAATTTCCAGCGATCTCGAATACGCCCGAAGCGATTCCGAACTGCGGCCCAGCCAGGAATTGACGAAGCCTAAATTGTTAAGCGCGACTATTTGGATTTCGGTATCGTCGAGGGATGACGCGATTGCTACCGCCTCCTCGAGATCCGATAGGCCGGCGTCGATCATTCCAAGATTCGCGCGCGCCATTCCACGTACGTCCAGAAAGCTCGCGCGTGCCGTGCCGCTGACATCGTCTAGGAGAGGCTCGACGATCTGAACCTGACCGAGGCCCTCTTCCCAATGCGTAAGCAACACTTCATAACGTGCCACGAGAAGACGCGCGGTGACCTCTTGTTCGAGAGTTGTTGTATCCTCCAACACCGAGAGCGCTCGGTTTGCAAGTTGAAGGCTCTCCTTCGCATTGTTTATGGCGAAGTGAATCCGCGCGAGATGCGTGAGCAATACCGGTATTCTCGCCGTCAGTCCGAGCTTTTCGAATTGGTCAATCCCAAGGTCTGTCCATCGTCGTGCTTCTTCCGATTGGCCGGCCAAGTAGCACGTGAGCGCAAGCCGTTCACAGAGCTCCGCAGCTTCGCGCGATGGATTATGATAGAAATGATATGCCCGCTTCAAGAATCGTGCCGCATCTGTGCGCGCGAATGCCGAACCAGCGGCGTCCGCGGCTCTTAGATTGTAGTGAATTGCCTTGGCGGCATTTCCCGCTGCTGCCCAGTGGTAAGCGAGCTCAGCCACCGGGAGCGGTTCGACTTTCTCGAGTTCCTCTGCGATCCACTCGTGCCAAGGGAGTGTCTCTGCTGCAAGGAGATCGCGATACACGATTTCTCGAATCAGGGCATGTCGAAAGGCAAACGTGACGGGGTCAGTGTCACGCTCCACGATCAAGTTTAAGTTCTTCGCCTTCCTCAGCGCCCTATGAATCAACTCAGGAGATTGGTTCATGAGACGCCCCAGGAGCGCGGAATCGAACGTCCGGCCGATGACCGAAGCTTGCTCGATGACATTCCTTTCAGTGACGTCGAAATCGCGAAGCCGTTCGATGACAGAAGCGCGTAGAGACATTGGCAATGAGCTTGGCTGCGAGAGATCACTTACTTGCCGACTTAGTGCCGTGCATAGCAGCTCTTCGGCGTAGAGAGGGTTCCCATCCGCAAGGTCGGCGATGTGCTGTAGGGTCTCGACGAGCACCTCGCCGGATCGGGCGGCGCTTTGCAAGCAAACCCGGATCTCTGCCTCGCTCAATCTGCCAAGATCGATACAACTTGCACCGTCGCGCTGGAGAATCGCGGTGACCTTGCTTATCTGCTGCGCGTCATCTATGGGTTCTGAGCGAGCGGTAAGCACCACGAAAATCCGCGTCGTACCGATTCCGCGGCTAATAAACTGGAGCAACTCGGTTGAGGCAATATCCGCCCAGTGGAAATCCTCAATGACGAGAATGACTGGCCGAATACGGCTGAGCGACTGAAGCTCATTGAACACGGTGCGGAATTCCGCGAGCTTTTGGCGATCGTGTTGACTCAAGTGAGCGTCTTGAGGCCCAGCAAGTTCCTCCCAGCGCGTCAGCACGCGTGCAACCGATCCCGATTCCACATCTCGACGTTCTGCTCTCTTTGGAACCGGAAAGAGACCTCGTAGCGCGTCTCGGAATGGCATGTATGGCGAGCGGACGTATTCGAGGCATTGAGCCATCGTTCGCCAGCAGGCCTCAGGAGCAAGTTTGTTCAGGAATTCCTCGAGCAGCCGTGTCTTCCCGATACCAGACGCGCCGACGATCATGACGAGGTTGCCATTACCGCGCTCGGCACGCGAATAGCATTCACGTAAGTGCGCGAGCTCCCGCGTACGACCAACAAAGACTTCGCTTCGAACGGCCTTCCTAATCATCTAGGGCCTGTTTCTCCGCCGGTGCGTGCTGAGCATTTGCGCCAGCGAGCCTCACGACCAGACGGAACGATTTGCAACCGGGCGAGGAATAGCAGCCGGACGAACCATGTCGTCCAGGTTTCGCATATCCGTCAAGTACACGCTTGTCCTAACGACGTGGACTAAATCGAGGCCCGTCGCAGAAAGAGTTGCGGAGATGTTTGCAATAGCCTGACGTGTTTGCTCCCGCGCGTCGCCGCCAAGGAACTCTCCGGTGTCCGCGCTTACCGCAAGCTGCCCGCTGCAAAACACAAATCCGAAGCTATCGACGGCCTGCACATATGCGCCGCTCGGTTTCGGAGCATGCTCGGATCGAATAACACGCAAATTGATTGGTCCTACTGAAAGAAGTTGCGCTTCTTGAGCCGCTTGTGCGGCTAGCTGTATTTCACTCTGCCCGCACGAGAGCGCCCCATCAGTTCAACGCGAGCATCATTTGACCGAAAACCAACGGAACACGCGATTCCAAAGATCGCGAATATCCGCCGGAGACTCGAAGTTGTGACCGTCGCCCCAATAGCGAGCGAGCTCGGCACGCTTCCCCTGGCGTAGTAACGCCTGAAACATCATATCCAAGTGCGCCGAGTTAAAGTCGTCCATCTCCCCTTGCAGCATCAACAGGGGCGTTGAAATGTTTCCGCTCCAGTAGATCGGGCTATTCCGTACATAGCGACCCGGATTTGTCCACGGTGTTGCGTCGAGCGACATGGAATCCCACCCTCGTTCCATGTCGGGCATGATCGTGAGCATTCGCTCATAGTTTTCAAAATAACGAGTTGGACCGCCGAATGTAAGATACTCTAATGTAGAGTCTGATGAACCATTCGAAGCCGCGGCAGCGCGAAATATTTTTGTTTTGGTGAGCAAACCCATGGTCTCGTATCCACCTTGACTGTGCCCGAACAAAAAGACCCGCGACTTGTCAATATGCTCAGCTCTTATTACAGCCTTGACGGCCGGCAAAACTGCTCGCACACAAGCCGCTAGCGGTTCGTGGGTCCACGGCTTCACTGGCGGATAGAGTAAGACCGTGTAGCCATGCGACGCAAATAGGAGGTCCGTGTACCATCCGGAGCTATTCATCTCTCTAGCGATATTGAAATCGCCCCTTGTAACGGGCTTGGTCACTGGGTAGACGGCTACGACTAGAGCCCTGGGCGATGCGCTGGCAGCTCGAGCCGCCTGCAGAAGGCGTGCAAGTACTTCATGACCGTCCGCGTCGGTGTATGGGACGTACTTCAATACTGGAACCGCGACGCTTTGCAAATGCTGATTGATGGCTAGGATCTGCGACCAAGCGCTTTTCGCGTCTCTCTTGGCCCGCAATATTGTCCCATGCGTTGTAACACACAAGGAAAGAGAAAATCCCGTGCTAGCTGACCTATCCATTTCGCGGCAAGGCGGCGTCATCCGCCAATATGTAGTGGGCCGTAGATAATTGAGGTCGCGCGGCAACGAACCGGCCGATCTCTTTACGACGCCATTGATCCCTAGACTGAGCACGACCGGACGACCTCGCTTTACGCTTGCAGCGAAATTAACGCGTCCGTTCCTCCAACGCATGATATCCAAGAAGAATGGATCAGTGTACTGGCTCTTCACCCACTTGACAGGCGCTTGCCCGTCAAGATGAACCACCCCAATTCGTCGGTGCACGAATAGCGACGTTTCGAAATTGCCACCTGTATAGCCGTCAAATAGGTCTGAATAATCTAAGAGTTCATCGGGCCGCAGTCGACGGCGACCGTTGTCGGCGATTACCGCAACCCAGCGTCGATCCGGCGAAATGGCAGCTGCACGAATGTTCGCCCTTGTCAGCAAATTTATCTGACCGGTCGTAACATCGATCGTTACAAGGCTACCCTGCGGGCGACGCGTCTCTGGAAGAGGTGTCCCGGACTGTAGCACGTTTACTGAGGGAAAACGTCCCGAGTCCGTTATGAGCCACCGCTTTCGCGTCAGCGGTCCGAGCGAGTCTTCCCCCTCGCTATAGATCCTATCTTCTTCGCCAGCTGGCAAGAACTCGGCAAGAACGTGCGTAGCATCCACCCAGGCCACATTGGACTTCGATTCGCCGATCGCAAGTGCAAAGTTACCATCGAATCCGTCCCTGCCGATTCGCGTCAATTCGCCCGTTTGACGCTCCCAAATGCAAAGGTGAACGGCCACGCCGCCGCCCTCACTCGTTAGAACCGCTAAACGCTCCGAATCCGGCGACCAGTGGGGCTGCCAATATCCAAATCCGTCAGCGCTTGCGATGATCTTTCTGAGCTGCCACCGATCGCGGTCAAAAAGCCAGATTTCTGAGCGATTAAGATCCGCAGCATTGTCGGGTCCTCCGAAATGCCCGAAAGCATCATGTGAGCGAACGCGCACGATTGCGGCGTAACGACCATTCGGAGAAATAACAACCGAAGAGATCTGCTCGTTTCGGAGAATATCACTAAGAGCAAACTGCCGTGTGCTCGCAACAGCGTCTCGTGGCAATATTGCGAGAACACATACGCTGACGAGCATCGCAAAGACGCGTAAACGTATCCCGAACGTGCACACGCACTTCGTGCATATGCCAAGATATAGACGCACCGTGCTACAAGAATTCATCTGTGCGGAAAGGACGCCTTTACTCATTATTTGCGTGACATCAAACGATGACGATCGCTCTCATCACCGAGGTGTCGTGAATGATTGCGCAGGGCCTTTGGCGGGTGCAAGTCACGATAGCAGGACTGGCCGGCGGCGACAAGCCGGATCATTCTTTGATTGCGACGTTCAAGGTTAACGATCGCGCTTGATAAGGCGAGGCGAAGATCGCGCCTTGATAGTATCCGTTGGCCCCCGGAATAACGGGAACCGCTCGGGAGGGATTGTAGTTCTCAATTGGTTGATCGTAGGCGCCGGTAATGTTTGTGAAGCTCAGTACCAGGGAGACGTTCTTTTTGAGCGCATATCCAGCGTGGGCATCCCATCCGACAAATGCGGTCGGCGTGTTGTAAATATTGTTGTTTCCATAGTATGTCGCCGATAAGTCGACATACTTCCCTAGCGACCACTTGTAGCCCAATTGTGCAGAGGCACTTGTGTAAGGCACCGTCGCGAGAAAGCCGGAGGCGGAGTTAAAGTTCGGCCCTGGGATCAGACCTTGGTTTGTGCAATTCGTGCATGGAATGCTCGGGTTGTTGTAGACGCCCGCAGGCAAACTAAGCGCGTATCCGCGCGTGAAACCCAGGGTTCCCCGCCAGTAATATCCCGATGTGACATCACGTTTCGCATCAAGGTTGATGCCTTCCATACGACTCGTCCCCAGGTTCCCAAACTGCGTTATGTACAGAGGTGAACCTTGGAACGTTGAGGACGTTGTCGATGTGAAGAACTGGCCATAAAGATTGGTACGATAAAGGTCAAGCGAAACGACGGTATTCCGTTGAATGCGCGTGTCAGCTCCCACGTCGAATCCAAACGATTCTTCGGGTTTGATATTCGGATTTGGAATCGTTTGCAAGTACTCCGGCGCTTCATACGCCGGTGGCGACCCCGTCACGTTGGTGAGCGTTGGTAGTGCGTACCCGCCGCCGGCCGAAGCTCGAATTGCGATGTCGCTACTTGCGGACCAAACAGCCCCCAGTCGCGGCGCACTGTACGGGAATGATAGGTTTGAAAATGCTCCCGCCGTAATTGGAGAGGGGACGTGGAACGAGCCGTTTGCGAAGTACCATGACGCATCAAGGGCTAACTTGCTTAGCGCGGTGTCAACGTGCAGACGCGTCTCCCGCGTCGTCTCCGACACCGCGGTCGACTGACTGATTGCCGGCAAAGGACCGCCACCATAATCGATGGTTAGATAATTTGGGGCGTTATAGTACGACTGCGTGTATGACACTCCTGCGCTAGACTTTGGGCCGAGCTCTATCGCGTAACTCCCGAGTAGATCACGGTTATTTGTCCAGGCGTGAGAATCGATTGTGAGCGGCGAAAAGGTGAGAGCTTGGCTTGTGCCGTTATACGCCGTCGTAGTGCCGGGGGTACCGACATTAGCCGTACCCCACACCTGATATGTTCCGTTCGGCGCGGTATCGTAGTAGTTCAGAGAATTGTACGTGTTGTTCTGCAACGCTGCGATGCGTAGGACGCCGCTGCCGATATACGCCGTAAGCTTCTCCTCGAGGAGACTGGTCGCTTCTTCTATGGGCTGAGACGCCTGTGCTGTCAACAGCGAGTAATTTGTAGCCATGCCGGGACTCGCTGCTAAGCTGCCGCTATAAGGCGGCACGGCGACTGACGGCGCAAAATTGAGCGGGTAGTTGCCAGCCAGATCGTTAACGATCGACGTTCCTGCCGCATAGAACATCTCTACGGTCACGGATGGAGCGATCTCATATGCAAGATCGGCCGCACCATTGTGGGCTGTCCACGCAGTCGATGACTGCAAAGGGGGCCCCTTGTAGAGAAGCGTGTTACTAAAGGTACAATAACAGTTTGTAATGCCTTGCCCATTAGCGTTCTCGCCAGTAGTTGGCTGATTAACGGGCTGCCCACCGATCGTTGCCGGCGAGGCAAAGGACGTCGTGAGCACGCTCTTAGTGCCAAGAGGACCAGGGCTGTCATTGACACCGTAGATAAGAGTAGCGGCTAGACGTCCGACACGAAACTGCGCCTTCGCGTTCGAAATAATGCCCCCATAAGGATCATTGCTGGCGTTAAACTCGAAGTGGCTTGCATTGACCAATCCAGGCCCGTGCAGCACGAAGCTTCCGCCGATCGAGTCAACAATACTCGGGGCGTTTGCTCCCGGACCTCGGACAATGTCTGCTGTGTCGAACGCATTGATTGGCAGACTGCTCAAATCGAAGCCGCCGCCGACTGCAGCTCCAAGCACAGCGAAAGTGGTCCCTTGGAGGGGCATACCATCGAGCGTTGTCGACGTCTCGTAGGGCAGGGCTCCGTTTAGTGAAAGCACGACGGGAGTCTGCGGCGATCCCTGCGTGCTCATCGTGGTGGCATCACCGCCGTACGTATAACCGGAAGGCGCCACGCCGGGAACCTGTGCAAAAAGCTGTGTCCACGTACCGTTTCCCTGAAATGCGTATTCGCTTGGCGTCACCGAGGTTATACTCGAGGACGTCACATTGATATGAGCACCGGCTCCCCCGGTTGAAACATTCGCAATGGTGCGAAGATCACTTCGCTGCGCGTACTGTATAGAGACGTTGATATCGCCACTGATCGCGACATCGCTGCGCGTAGCTGTGCCCAGACCCGACGTCACCGAGATCTGATAGATTCCCCATGGCACGCTTGTCAGAGTGAACGTTCCACGATCGTCCGTCTTTGCAGATAGAATCGCCGGGCCGTGTAATTTTACATCGGCGCCGGAGACGGGAGTACCATCGGCCTTTGTAACCGTCCCACTAAGATTGGCGGTGTGCGCAGCCGATTGCGTGACTCCCGGAGCAATCTGTGCTTGCGCTTGCGTCGACGCAAGCAACATAGTTGCGATGATCGACATCGCAATACGTGAAGCCGCAACTTGGCTTTGGTGTAGAAGCGTCGTCGCGGCCGATGCGTGCCGAGCTCGTCGATCCACTGAGGCGAGAACTGCTCTCCGTGAAAAGGAGACAAAGAGATACCAACAACGACTCGCAAGCACTTGGAGAAAGATAGGCATTGATTCTCTCCCATATACGCTGCACGCATGGGCGGTTAAGCCGACATAAAGCCGACGCTAACCAAACGCTATCATCCGCCTAAGGGAGATTACTACCCTGAGTTCCCACTATTGTGAAGAGCGTCTATAGTCACTAGTGGATTTCCAGGGGTGCATTTGGCGCGATGATGACGCAGAATCGTATTCAATTTCGACAAATGGCCGGGTGTGGGCCGCCTCTGGAGATTCTTGACACTGGACACCATCCCCACGAGCACGGACGGAATACGATCTACAAACCCCCTGCGCGTTCGAGTGACACGTGGCGGGAGCGTGGAGTCCGTTCACCTCGTCTCGTTTTGTATTGTCGACGCGACGGGTGTCGTACTCAAACACCAGGGAGAGATCGAATCCCCTGTTTTCCTTCGGTCTGCAGCGAAGCCGCTTATTGCAACAGCACTCATTCGGGCAGGCGCAACAAAAACGGCCGGCTTGACCTCTCAAGAGATCGCGATCGCAAGCGGATCGCACTGGGGTCAGGCGCTTCACCTTGAGTGCATTGAGGGACTACTTGCGCGAAATGGCCTAAGCGAAAGCGCGCTACTGTGCGGAGCGACGGCTCCGAAAGACGAAGCAGCAGCTCATCGAATCATTCGAGCGGGAAGCAGCTTTCTTCCAATACATAACAATTGCTCCGGGCAGCACGCGGCTCTCGCCTGTTTTGCGTCAACGTTTCCCGACGAAGTACCCTACATAGAATCCTCGCACCCAATCCACGCAGCACTCGATCGAATTATTCAGCGGATCTTTCGCCTAGACGTCGATGCCGCGCCAAAGGGGGTTGATGGTTGTGGGCTTCCGACCCTCGCATTCTCGCTGCGCGACACAGCCCGTGCCTTCGCACTCTTCTCGCATCCAAGCGCATTTCGATCGGAAGATGCCGAAGCGATTGAAACAGTTACGCATGCAATGACGGAACATCCTGAGTACGTCGGCGGCGGCGGATCCTTCGATACCGCCCTCATGCGCGCCAGCCCTGACATCCTCTCAAAGTCGGGCGCCGAAGCCTTCTACAGCGCGACCGTCATGTCAAAGCATTGCGGAATTGCCGTGAAGGTGCACGACGGCTCGCCACGCGCCTTACCCGTTGCGATTCGCTCGATCCTCGAGTGGCTCGGTGCCTGCGACGAACGCACAAGCCGGGCGATCGAACCGTTCCTTGGTCCGATACGAAACGCTTCGGGAGCCGCAGTTGGAAACTACGAAGTCTTAGCTTCGGACTGACCTGTTCGGCTGAAATAGGCTGCCAGTTGCGAACGCGATCGTACGCCAAGGCGCTCGTACATCACGGCGAGGTGGTTCTCAACAGTATGCTCGCTAATGAATAGGCGTTTGCCGATCTCGCGATTCGTGCATCCCTCGGCAACGAGTTCGGCGACCTGCGCCTGGCGCGCCGTAAGCGCAACGTGCTCACCTTCACGGCTCGCCATCAGCGCTTTCTCTTGCCGCCGCGCTGACTTCAAGCTTCCAATCGTGAGATTGAGCGCGAGCGCTTCTTCAGGTTCGCCGGCGAGCTCGTGTGCAAGCGCTTCGTACGTCGGCCAGCGCAAATGCTTAAATCCTTCGGCCGCCGCCTTCGCGAGGGTCATCGACAAAGCCGCTTGACCCTTTCGCTTCTCAATGTAGGCCGCGCAGATGTTTTGGAAGGCCGCCGCGGCTTTATTTGCCTCGGATCGACGCCCATTAATGAGCCTCATTAAGGCGTCCGCGTCAGCAATGTCTCCGAATGCTGCGACTTCGAGAGCAAAGTCCCAACACCGATGAAGCCGATCGATCCGACTCAGTGCTTTTCGCAAAAGATCAGTGGCCTCGTCGATTTTTCCCTGCTCCCGATACAACAGGCTGAATGCTGCCGCGACGCTTCCGATACGCTGCGGTTCACCCGACCGAAACGCTTCCTCGACGGCACGAACATCGCTGAGATCCCGAATAAGTTCCTTGTCGTCGAGGAGAACAGCAACGCGCAATCCGACTGCCGCTGCGCGCGTCCGAAGCGTCGAACTCTCGAGCCCTTGACCAAGCGCGCCTCGAATCAAGTCGCGCGATCGTTGAAGGTCACCACACAAAAAGGACGTCCCCGCGGCCCCGAGACGCGTATAAGCATCACGCCAAATCAGATTCGCGTGACCGGAAGCGGAAAGTGCTCGTCGATGGGCAGCGACTGCCGTATCAGTTAATCCCAAATCGACAGCGCTGAGAGCGTAGGCGTTTTCGATCCGTACGAGACCGTCGACGTTGCCGGCTTCGTTGGCGAGCCGTGTCGCCTCCTCAAAGGCCGATAGGAAACCTTCGACATCGTCGAGAGCGGCGAGTGTCTCTCCGAGCACCTCGTAATATTGTGCCTGCCACGGCGCGTCGAGGTCTTCCAAACTCCCCGAAGCGAGCTTTAACGTCTCGGCTGCGGCGGTTGCGTCCGCAAGCGTGATCAAAAAGCGAGCATGCGTGATTCGAGCGCGAGCAAGAATTCTTTCAGAATTCGAACCCAGAGGAAGCGTGGCTGCTTCTTGCGAGGCATGCAAGCTTTCCGTCGTGTTTGATTCTTCCCAACGTTGGCGGGCGATGTGCAAGAGCACATTTGCCACTGCGTCAAAATCGCCGAGGTTGCGGTACTCGTTGGCAGCTGCGTTGAGGCAGAGTCCAGCCTCGTCAAATGACCCTTCAATACTGAGAGCGAGTCCGAGCTTTTCGTAGAGGCGAGCTCGACTCGTGCCCTGGGGATGCGCCGCGAGGGCCTTACGATAGAAGCCCGCGGCGTCATGACACGCAACGAGGTCAACCGCCGAATCGCCGGCACGCTCGTGGTAGACGACCGCCTTGTCGTCTCTTCCGGCTTTATCCCAATGGTGAGCCAGCTCAGCTGCACTTCCCTCACCTTCGGCCTCGAGAACGCTTGCAACACGGTCGTGCATGCCGTGTGCTACAGGTGTTAGCAGTTGCGCGTACAGTGCTTCGCGGATCAGCGTATGGCGGAATACGTAGGGGACCGGTTGCCCCGGAAGCTCCTCGATGAGTTGATGCGCGCGCGCCTTTTGGAGGATGCCGAGAACGTCGCTGTAGGCAGCGCCTGTCACCTTTGAGAGAAAGATCGCGTTGAAGCGTCGACCGATGACGGCCGCAAACCGCAACATTTCGATTTCCGCTTCCTCGAATGCGCGCAATCGTTGCGCGACGACGGCAGAGATTGTTAGCGGAATCCGTACCGGTGCCTCGGGATCGTCGAGTCGATCGACCGCGGAGCGCAACATCTCTTCGGCGTAAAGCGGATTCCCTTCGGACATCTCTTCAATTTGACGCCGCAGCTCGACCGACGGCATACGATGACCTTGAAGGGCCCGATGGATCAGCTCGCGGGTCTTTTCGCGCTCTAATCCTGCCAGATCGATTTCGATTGCGCCGGCACGGTGCAGTCCAGCCAAAATCGCGAGAACGTCACGCGAGTCGAACGCATCCTGCCGCATCGTCGTAAGCAGCATGACCGGCGCTTGACGCAGATTGTTCGCGAGATATGCAAACAGTTCCACAGTCGCGCGATCAGCCCACTGAATGTCTTCGATTATCAAAATAACCGGACGACGTGCGCTTCTCTTCCGAAGCGCATCCGCGACTGTTCGAAAATAGCGGATCTTGCTATCCCCGCCGGGTCGCTCGGCACTGGTCGACGTCTCGGCGCGAGCGGGGCGCTTGCGGAGATCCTCGAGGAGATCATCAAACGGAACGTACGCACCGCTGACACTGTCGTAGCATTGACCAACGTAGACGGCGGGATCGTGCTCCAGGACGGCTTCACGGAATGCATTGACGAGACGCGTCTTCCCAATGCCGGCTTCGCCGCTCACGACGACGGAGCAACCCGCGCCAGCGAGCACGCCTCCAAACGCGGCCTGCAGCGCACGCAATTCCGTATCGCGCCCAATGAGCTCGCGACAGGAAATTGGTGACGAAACCGTCGTTGGCATGTCTCCAGGTTAAATTCGTTAATCTGTCTCGCCGGTCCGCTACTAAAGTATGAAGCGATACCGAACCCCGGAAATCCACTAGTCGCGTGATCCTGAGACAGATGTGAGCGCCGTTCGGATTCGTGCGTCGCGTCGTCGACGAAGACCAAGAGCGTGCATTTCGGCGCGCGATCTTCGAACCAGCGGTGATGGGAGCCGTCGATCTGGACGAGTTCACCAAAGCAGGGCCGCCGCTCGCGTGGTGGATGCGTCGCTTTGCGCTTCGAGCGGCGCGGCTTCCAGAGTCTTGCCGTGATCATTGCCGTGCGCAGCGTTTCCTTGGGGATCGTAATGCCGTCGCGTTCGGCCAATTTCTCTGAGGCCAGCGTCGGCCCGAAGTCCGGATACCGTGTCGCGATCAGCTAGAGAGCTTGCTGCAACAACGCCGGATTGGTGCGATGGTTGCCGGGTTTGCCGCGTCTTTTGGAGACGAGTCCGTCTGCGTCTTCGCGTCGGTATGCGCGCCAAAGTCGCTTGACCTGACGTGTCGTGAGTCCAAGTTGCACAGCGACGTCGTGTTGCTTCAGATGACCGCTCTCAAGCCGTTGCATCGCTTGCAGCCGCGTAATCTCGCGCTGGCTCATGGTCGTTAAGTCGCTCCTCATAGAGCGGCCTTCGCAACCAGGTCGGGGACATTTCTATCCGGTCAGAAAGGGGACATCTGTATTTGGCCCTGATATTACATCGAAGGCTACTTGACTACGCTACTGTCTCGTGTTACGGTCACCGCGATGTTTAGCGCGCACGCGATCATGATGATGTGTTGTATCTCGCCCCTGCGGGGATCGGCGTAGAGGACACACACGCGTGCCTTTCATGGCTGCGTAGAGCCCTCGCCGATTCGGCGGGGGCTCTTCATTTTCTCTTCCCATCGCACTAGGAGAGATAGTCATGGAAGCGCTCGTTGACACAACGAGGCACGTCCTCAGCTTGGCTGTTGCCAAGTTCCACAATCGTATCGCGCTTACGTGTTCCTTCGGTGGCCCGTCCGGCATCGTCTCGCTCGATGTCGTGCACCATACGCAGCTGATCCATGAGTGATCATCTGCTCGACCTCGGCTCCGGTGCCGGCAGCAAAGTCGAATCGGTCAAGGCCGGCAGCGCATTCTTGCGCGGCACGATCGCAGAGCAACTCCTCAGCGATAGCCCTAACCTTCCGGAGGCCGACGCGCAGCTCCTCAAGTTTCATGGAAGCTATCAGCAAGAGGATCGCGACCAGCGCCGAGCGCGTCGCGACGAGGGTACGGGCAAAGCGTATCAGTTCATGATCCGCACGCGGGTGCCCGGCGGTGTGTTGTCCGCGGCGCAATACTTGGCCGAAGACGCACTCGCGGACAAGTACGGAAATGGCACACTTCGCATTACGACGCGGCAGGGATTTCAGCATCATGGCGTCCTCAAGGGAGACTTGCGCAGTGCGATCGCGGAGATCAATTCCGCCGATCTGACGACGCTTGCAGCCTGCGGGGACGTGAATCGCAACGTCATGACATGCCCAGCGCCCATCCGGACGGAAGCCGATGAGGCGATCGTGGGCGTCGCGCAGGCAATCGCGCGCCACCTAACCCCTACAACGCGCGGATACCGCGAGATCTGGGTCGACGGTGAACGCGTCGAGCAAGCGGCGCCTGACGTCGAACCGATTTACGGCTCGACGTATCTACCGCGCAAATTCAAGATCGGCATTGCGCGCCCAAATGACAACTGCGTCGACGTCTACACGCAAGACATCGGCCTGGTCGCAAATGTCGAGGCTGAACGTCTCGTCGGCTTCACGATACTCGTTGGCGGCGGCATGGGCATGACGCATGGCAAAGCGGCGACCTATCCTCGGCTCGGTACGCCGCTCTGCTTTGCCGTCCCGGACGACGTGCTCAAGATCGTCGAGGCCATTGTCACGACGTATCGGGACTGGGGCGATCGCAACAACCGTAAGCACGCGCGTCTCAAATACGTCGTTGAGGAACGCGGCATCGCGTGGTTCCGTACGGAAGTGCAACGTCGAAGCGACCTACCGCTACGCGCCCCGCGACCCGTTCGTTTAGACAATGTCGACGATCACCTTGGCTGGCAGCCGCAGCCAAACGGGCGTTGGTGCTTCGGTCTATTCGTCGAGAACGGCCGCATCAAAGACGACGAAACGTCGACATTGCGGAAAGCACTTCGCACCGCCATCGACCGCTTCCAGCCCGGGGTGCACCTCACGGCACAGCAGAATATCTTGCTGACCGATATTCACGTCTCCGATGTACCTGAAGTGACGCGGCTCTTCGAATCGTGTCGCGTCGCCGTCGATCCGCAAAAGCTCGGAACGCACCGGCACGCCATGGCGTGCCCCGCACTACCGACCTGCGGCTTGGCGCTGACCGATGCCGAGCGCGTGCTCCCCGATGTCGTTGCTGAGATCGACGCCGAACTCGAACAACTTGGTCTCGACGATCGGCCGCTCAGTATTCGCATGACGGGATGCCCGAACGGTTGCGCTCGCCCGTACATGGGCGATGTCGGTTTCGTCGGACGCTCGAAAGACCTTTACGACATCTTCCTCGGTGGCGATTGGGCAAATACGCGTCTAAACTGGATATTCGCGACAGGCGTTCGCCTGAATGAACTTGCGTCGACCGTCGCGCCGCTCTTACGGCGTTGGCAGCAAGAAGGCGAGGGCGAGGAGAGCTTCGGCGATTTTTGCCATCGCCTTGGACGTGAGGCACTCGCCGGCGCAGCGGTGGCGAGCTGATGGATCCACGTTACACTTTCGCCGGCTTTGTCGTCGGGTGCTTCATCGGTTTCTCGGGCGTCGGATCATCATCTCGGCAGCAGCGATTGTATACTGATCCCCTTCATTCGCAGACCCGGACCGGAAGAGGACCGCGACAACATGGCGTGGGGCCGCGGACTGCGATGTCAACTTCTACGTGCTCGCCGTTTATGCGAATGGCGTGAGATCTCGCGCAATTCCTACGCGAGTTGCGGTGCAAGGATGCGTTGCACGATGCGCGCGACTTTTCTCCGGTCAGCATTCGGGAGCATTCCGATACGCTCTGCATCCTGTGCATCGATCGTTGCAATCTTCGCGCACCGCACGAGCGAGGGAACGGGAAGTCCTGCGCGTTTGTGATCTGAAATGAGCACGTCTTCGGACCAGCCGCGGTTCTCAGCGCTGGTGATCATTAGCACCCAAAGTAGGGCGTGTGCGCCTGTCGACGCGATCACAAGAGCCGGGCGGTGCTGCCGCACTGGCCGATCGGTGTACGGAAACGGAACGCGAACGATGCTCCACGGCGCAGAGTCAGAGGTCGCCATAGGCTCGACGGTCGTTGTCGGACGCCCATTCGCCGAATGTCGCGAACGGATTATCGGCGAGGTTCTGGTGCGCCGCCTTGGTTAGAATGACGCGGTTGCCATCGATCGTGTAGGCCAGTTCGTCGCCGCTTGCAACGCGCAATGCGGCGCGGACAGGTTGCGGAATTGTTGTCTGCGCCTTGCTCGTGAGCTTGCTCGTGATCATTGGTAAGGATTTTCCTTTCTGACAGGCATTTTCCTTTCTTCATGTTAGAGTCGGCGCCGTCCAGCAACTTTCGCGATAATTCGTGGCCGCCAATCAGTGCCTAATCGCCGTCTAAAGCGCCACAGCTGTCGCCTAGGACTTGGGACCGCACGCGAAGGGCCGGGATCCTCCTACTTCGAGGAGACTTTCGATTTGGTCATCGGCTTAACCGAAGAAGGCGTCGATCGATCGGGCACAATGTCAAACATAGCGTACGTCAATTTGGCAAAACAAATAGTCTCCGCTCGAACCTGCGCCGTAACGGTGACAACCGCCGCGGTTCGTCGCAAGTTGACCACCATCGCAATCAGCTCCAGAAGATCGCCAGGGATTGCCTTTCCTGTAAAACGCGCAGTGACAATTCCGGAAAGATACGCCATCCGACTCAGATAGTTCGCGGGACCGACAGCGAGTAGTCCACCGAGTTGCGCCATCGCCTCAATCAGTAGTGTTTCGGGAAAGCTACCAACTGTTTCCGAGAACCACGGTTCATTCGCCGAGATGTTCTTGTAACCGCTCGCTTCGGTTAGCGATAATACCTGGATGCGATCCAGGAGCAGCATCGGAAACCGGTGCGGAAGAATGCGTTGGATGGCTCTCGCATCAAACGACTTCGGTTGACTGCTACGTTCGGTTTGCGACTTATTTGACGGCATCGTTTACGTGAATCAGTGGTCCGACTCGAGCAGATCTGCGGCCTCACGCAGCCCAATTTTGATCTGATCGGGACTCGGCGGACAACCTTTGACAATCACTTGTGCTCCGAGTTCTTCGACCGCGCCCCTACCGCTTGCCGGCGCGTCTTTCCAGGGGCCTTCGTTTGCGGCACAATCTCCGATTGCGACGACGATTCGTGGTAACGGAGTTCCCTCGATCGTTGCGTGCGCCGCCGAGCGCATCGCGTCGGTGATCGGGCCGGTTACCGTTACGACGTCCGCGTGCCGCGGTGAAGCCACGATATCCCATCCGTCGGCAGTCATGTCGTAGAACGAATTCGAAAGCGCATTCATCTCGTGCTCGCAGCCATTGCAGCTTCCGCACACCAGGTGGCGAATCCCAAGCGACCTACGAAACGCGCTCATCGATCCGCACACGCGTAGCACAGGTTGAAGCTCTTGTTAACGAGCGGAAAATCTGGGACGATGTTCCCGTCCATTGCGCGCGTAACAAGGGGCCAATTTCGATACGAAGCCGCAATGATGTGGACGCGCTTGAGTTTTCCGTCGCGTCCGATTTGGACAGCGACTAACTCGCGTCCGCGCGGCCCCTCGACAACGCCTATTGCGCTCCCGGGTCGCACCCGTACGTGCATCTGTTGTGACCTGACCGGGACTCCGTTGAGGAGGCGCAACGCCGCAGCAAGGAGACGAAGCGATTCACGAAGCTCGTCGCGCTTGACCTCGCAGCGCGCGAGCGCATCACCGGCGTAGGCGCGTGCCGTTCGCGGCGCGAGCATGCGGTATGCTCCGTAGGTCGTAAACGTGCGCATGTCGAGCTCTCCACCCGACGCACGATACGCAGGACCGACCGCACCGAAGACGCTTGCCGTTTCGTGCGAAAGGACGCCCGCGCCACTCCAGCGCGACAATACCGATCCGTTCCCGAAGAGTGTAGCCAGGTAGGATTCTACATCGCGCCTCAGTGTCTCGACGTGGTCGGCGATATCCAGTTGCGCGATACGGACGCCTCCGGGTACGATCGCATCGAAGAGCAAACGGTGACCGCCGGCTGCAGCGCACAGGCGCATAGCACGTTCTTTGAGACCCATCGCATGCGTGAATCCGGGATTCCATCCGGCTGCCGACGCGCACGCGGCGAGATCTCCAAGGTGATTATAAATCCGCTCCAATTCCGCAAATATGATCCGCACGAGATCGATCTCAACAGAACAGGTCACGCCTGAAAGCTGTTCGAGCGCGAGCGCATAGGCGTACGAACGCGCCGCACTGCATCCGCCGCAAATGCGTGCGATCAGATGCGCTGCATGAATCGGGTCTAGTCCTTCGAGGTGACGCTCGACACCGCGATGCGCGTAGCCGAGCTGCGCATCGAGATAGACCACGGTTTCGCCGCCCGAGCTAAACGTGAAACGTCCCGGTTCGATGATGCCGGCATGTACGGGGCCGACGACCAGGTGCATGAGCCCCTCGCCGTGCGCGATGATCGGTGACGGCATTATGCCGGCTTCGCCCCGTAGCGGTCGAGCGTCCGGAAGCCCGTCAAACTCGACTGCCTGTTCCTGCGCCATTTCTCGCTCGTCCCATGCGAACAGCGGCAATATCGCGGAGACGGAACGTAAGCTCCGTCCCATCCAGTTGAATTCGTAGCGCAGCTCGTACGGGGAGGTGCGATCCAAAAACACATAGTGGCCTGCATCAGGGGTCGCATACGCGCCAATCGGAATGCTGTGTGAGGATTCACGAATGATATCCGCGTGGAATGCTTCCTTGGAGTTGGACACACGCGAGTTTACCATCAGAAGCGTGCGATGCTCTGGACGACGGATTGAAAGAGATCGCCGGCCGGAGTCCACGGCGAGATTGCGAGCACGAGCGCACCCGCAAGTACACATGTGGTTGCGCCGATCGAAAGCCTCGGAATCGTCGCCCCCTGGGGCCTTTTGTTGTGGTCTCGTCCGGCCTCGATCTCAATCGCCGTTCGCGCGAGCGCGACGAATGCGAGCGTCATTCCAAGCAATCCCACAGCGAGCGGCAGCCACTGATGCGCACTTATGCCGGCCCCGATCAGCAAGAGCTCACTAACAAAGAGACCAAATGGCGGCAAGCCGCATAGCGCCATCAAAGCTCCAAGCAGGGTACGTCCGGCGGGACCACTCTCCCACAGCCCATGTAAGTGACGCAACGCGGTTGTTTCCCGCTCCCGCTGCACCATCCCGGCAGAAAGAAATGCCGCCGACTTTGCGGCCGCATGATTCACGATATGGAAAAGCGCGGCGAAGAATCCAAGCGGACCACCAAAGCCTATTGCCAGCGCCACCAGTCCGGCGTGTTCGATCGTCGAATATGCGAGCATGCGCTTGAGATCGTACTGTACGAGCATCAATGCACCGGCCACGACCGCCGACGCGGCACCGAGCGCGAGGAGCATATGCTGCAGTAAGGCGCTTTCGCCGTACGCGAATGCGACGTTCGTGACGCGCATGATCGCGTACAGCGAGCATGATACGAGCACGCCCGAAAGCAGCGCACTAATTGGCGCTGGCGCCTTCGAATGCGCGTCGGGCAGCCACGCGTGCATCGGCACGAGACCCGCTTTGGTAGCGAAGCCCAGGATCAGCAAGCCGACGGCGATCCGTGCGAGGGGCGTTGACGGATGCGTTCCAAAATCGGACCAATCAAGCGTCTTGGCGAGCCGCGCGAGCATTAGAATTCCGAGCAGCGCAAAGCCGAGGCCGACGCTGCATAAGACCAGGTATTTCCACGCGGCTTCAAGAGCCTCGCGCTCTCCGCTAAAGCCGACGAGGAACGCCGTCGCGAGGGTCGTCATCGAGACGCCGAGCCACATCACACCGAAGTTCGTAGACAGAACCACGAGCAACATTGCACTCCAGAACGCGCCCAACAAGAGAAAGTACACCGATTTGCGCGACCAGACTACGTCGCCGACGCCCCAGTCGAACGAGTACATTCCCGTCGAGAACACGGTTGCACAGTAGCTGAGTACCGACACGATGCCGACGAAGAGCAGCGAAAGCCCATTGACGCTGCCGATGAGTGAGAGCGGAAGCAGTGCAGCGATCGTCACGAGCGTCAAACGTACGTATCGACGAATCTGCAACGGCCGGAACGGCATCGCGAGAATCGCTGCAGCAACCGGTGCCACGATGACGCCCACGATCACCCGCGCAACCTCCGCAGTGATGCAACGTCGAGCAGTGGATTGTGCGCGAGGAACGCGCGAACGATCGCGAGCCCGATGAAGGTCACGACGAGCGCATCGAACGATGCACCGAGCTCGACCGCCACCGGCAAGTCGGGAGCGATCGTCGACCCTGCGAGTGTGATACCGGCGCTGAATGCTAAGAGCCCAATGATGTGCGCGATAAGATTCCGCTGGACGACGAGCATGCCGAGCGCGCACAGAATGACGAAAGCGGCTATGTCGACCACAGCGACGTCCTTGAAAGCGACAAATCCAGCGACGACCCGAGCGGCGATAGCGATCACGACCACAAGGACGAGGCGGATTGGAAGCAGTAGCGATGGCCGAAGATCGCGCGTCGCGGGATTTGCGCGTATGAAGAGGTAGATGCCGACCGGCGCGACGACCAGCTTCAAAAATGCCGATCCAATCAATAGCGCGAGGGCAAGTCGCGAGCCGGCTGTTGCGGGAAGAATTGATGCCGTCGCGATCGCGGCGATCGCGAGGTACGCTACTGCGGTAAGCAGCGTGCGCGAACTCAAGATTAGTGCTGCTCCTGCCACCAAGAGCCCCAACTCCAAGGTCATGACGGCAACACCCCGATACGCAGGCAAATGCTTGCAAGCGCCAGGATCAAGGCGCTCGTCATCAGCTGCGGTATTTCGAAAAGCCTGACTTTCGCGAGGGCTGTTTCCACAACTGTGATCGCTATTGCGAGCCCAGCCACCCACACAAGATGCGCTTGCCAATCAGAGCCCGGCAACAAGAAGGAGGCCAGCAGCAAGAAGCAGAGCTGACGGATTTGCGCGGCGAGACTCATCAGCGCCAATTGCCAGCCGCCATATTCGAGAACCAGACCCTCGTGGATCATCGTCAACTCATAGTGCGTCTCTTGATTGTCGATCGGAACGCGCGCGGTCTCCGACAGAAGCACGAGAAAAAACGCTGCGATTGCGAGCAGTCCTGCGATTCCAAACGGAACGCCGACGAGCGATCGAAGTGCGGTTCCATTTCCGATCGCAGCGCCGCCCAAAAGCGCGATCAAGAGCGCCGGCTCGGCTAGGCTCGCAAACGTCATCTCGCGGCTGGCAGCCATTCCGGCAAATCCGCTGCGCGTATCGAGCGCCACGAGCGCCGTTACGAAACGACCGAGCGTAAGGAGCATCGCGAGAGCCACGACGTCAACGATATTGCTTGCAAACGTGTTCGCGAGTGGGATCGCCGCGGCAAATGTCGCAGCGACGCCGAGAGCAACACCTGGAGCGATCAGCGCAAGCACGGAAACGCTATCCGGCAAAAGCGCTTCCTTACGCCATAGCTTTGCAAGGTCGCGATATGCTTGGAGCGGCGACGGTCCCGGCCTTCCCGACAAGCGCGCGCGAAGCGACCTCATGCATCCTTGCAACAACGGAGCCAGGGCGGCAATCGCCAGCACTTGTGCAACGCTCGTCATCGCGTCACCACAAGGGTCAGGGCCATCGTTAGGATTGCGTACATCAGATAAAGCTGGAGACTTCCGCTTTGCACCAACCGCATTCGCCGCGCATTCAAGAGCAGCGCAGCGGAGAAGCGCCGCGCGACTTCATCTATAAGATAGCGGCTTGTCGTACGGTAAGTGATCCGCCGCGGAAACCACGATGAAAATCCGACTTCGACGACGCGGCGACGCTCGGGGGCGAGAAAGAACGCGAAGATCGTGCGCAGCGGCTTGCTGAAGCCGGTTGCGGAATATTGCGCGGAAACTGTCACGGGTGACCCGCACGTCCACGTCGCTACTGCGCGAATGCCGCGGCGACGCGCGAGGGCGTAGGCGGCGAACGCACCGAGAGCTGGGAGAACGATCAAGAATGCCGGCAGTGCCGGTCCTGTTGGGAGCGCGAGCGGCGAGGTTCCGAAGAGCGATTGCGCCACATGCGCAAGGGGGACAATCGCGAGCATGGGGACGATGCCGAGCGTCACGCAACCTATTGCAAGGAGCGCCAGCGCCGCCGCACTTGGATCGAATCGCTCGCGAGGTGCCGTTCGCGCTTCTCGCGCGCGTCCCAAGAACGCGACCCCGAAAACTTTTACGAAACACGCTGCGGCTAGACCGCTCGTGAGCGCGAGCGCGGCGATCGTCGCAATCAATGCGAGTTTGACCGCAAGTCCTGCGTTCGTGATCCCGGCAATCAAACTCTGAAAGGTCATCCACTCGGAGACAAAACCGTTGAATGGCGGCAAGGCGCTGATCGCCGCGCAGCCGATCAAGAAGAGCGGCGCCGTCCACACGAGATCCGCCCACAAACCGCCGAGCCGTTCGAGGTCGACGGTTCCAGCACTATCGGCTACCGTACCCGCGCCGAGGAATAGCAAGCTCTTGAACAAGCCGTGATTGATCGTGTGAAAAAGAGCGGCCATCAGAGCAAGTGCTGCCAGCGCATACGCTCCGGTCGCTTGCATCGTCAACGCCACGCCGAGCCCTATGGCGATGATCCCGATGTTTTCGACAGAATGATACGCGAGCAAGCGTTTCAAGTCGTGATCGACGAGCGCATAGAGCACGCCACCAACGGCGCTGGCCGCTCCGATGAGCATAATCGCAATTCCCCAACCCGTGGTCGCGGGCGCGGCCAGCTCGAGCATTACAAGTGCGAGACCATAAATCGCAATCTTTAGCATCACGCCCGAAAGCATCGCCGATGCATTGGGAGGTGCGACGGGATGTGCGCGCGGCAACCAAAAATGTAGTGGCATCAAACCCGCCTTCGAACCGAAGCCGATGAGTGCGAACGCGAACACGGCGTCGCGAATACCGGCAGGTAAGATCGGCGCTCCGGCAGCGATTCCAGCGAACGACGCGGTTCCCGCATTGATTGCGAGCAGAACAAGCGCAACGAGAATGCACAGCGCACCGCTTTGTGCGACGATAATGTACGTCAAAGTTGCGCGGCGCACGTCGCGCCTCTCGTGGTGCGCCGCAACCAAGAATGCGGAGACGATCGACATCGCTTCCCATGCAAGGAAGAATGCCGTAACGCTCCGCGCAAGCAAGACCAACAGCATCGCAGCCGCGAAAGCCGCGATGAACATAACATCGATAGCGCGGCCGCGGTGCAAACTCCATATGCCGACCGGAATCGCAACCAGGGCGAGCAACGCCATAAACGGTGCGGCAAAGATGACGACGCCGAACTCGAGCCGAAGCATTGGGGAGAACGCATCAAGCGTCCAGATTGACGCCGGGCCATGCCCAAGCGCAACGAACGCAAGAATGGCCGCGACGAACGCCACTCCGAAGAGCGCGCCGACTCCAATCAAGCGCGCCGAATGAGAGCCCACCAAAAAAGCTGGTAACGGCACGAGTATAGTATAGCGCGCCACACGGCTTTTGCGATGACTCTTGTGGCAACTCACCCTTTCCGTTGAGGCGATTCGCCACATAAGGACTCTCGCTACAAGGCCGCTCTCGTCCATCCATGGACTCCGCGGCACGTACGCATCCTGCTACAGAAAGCGAGATCTTCATGTCTATCGCGCCGGCTGCGCTCGAGTTCGGCATTTACCGCGACGGTGACAACAATCTCGATCACGAGCAGGCACTCGTGATCAATCAGGCGTTGAACGTTAGCGACCGCGACTCATCGATTGAATTCGTCGTCGAAGATACGACGTCGCGGCGCGGTCTTCTTCACGAAGGCGCGCTTCGAACCGAGAGCTACCTGATCCGCGACGGGGCCGCGACCGACGTGAAGGTCGAGACGCCGCACGATCCGTCGAGCCGCGAGAATCTCGCCGCGTTCGTTGCGCGTACGCTCGACCGCGCACAGCTGAGCGGTGCGCAACAAACTTGGATCGAGCTGGTCGATCACGGCGGCGGCGACGGCGGAGGACTCGAGAGCGCATCGCACGGTTCGATGATGAGCGAGCGGGACATCGCGGGCGCGATTGCGGACGGGACTGCAATGCACGCGAACGCTCATCCCGAGGACGCAGATCGCAAAGTCGATGGTGTGGTCGCAAACCAGTGCCTAATGGGGACACTCGGCTTCGCCGATGCACTCTCGGCCGCGGGCGTCTCACGCCTCGCTGCGAGCAACGAAATTATGATCGCGCCGGGCGTGCCGACGACCGTCGCTTCGGCAATCGCGCAGCACCTCGAGGATCCCCAAGCGATGGCTCAAAGCATCGTTGCCGCAACAATGGGCGCGCGTTATACGATCGGAAGTGAGGTCTTTGCGCCGGCCGCTTCCTTTTCTGTCCTGGATACGTCGCCGGAAAAAACGGCGCAGATCCGCACGGCCGTGAAAACGCTTGACGACGATCTCGCCGCGGCGATCGAAAGAAATCCGGAGCTCGCACCGCACGTTCGCGCGGATGAACGCAGCGTGCAAGGGATGGCGCGCGGTGAAAAGCAGACGCTTCCATGGCGCGCCGACCGGCCGGCGATCGCGCTCTACGACAAGCTCGCGAGCGACGCGCGTCTTCCGCAAAAGGTACGCGACGATGCAACTGCGGCGGCTGCGTCGGTTCGCAGCTCGGTGCTGGCGCATCGCGAGAGCCGCGAATTTGCACCCTATGGCGGCGTCAGCTACAGCGACGCGGTTGGTCCGACGGTTCACGCGCCGATTCGCGAGAATCAGATCGATCCGTGGGTTCCCCAGATGACCGAGACTGCCAACGCCTTTTGGAAAGCCGTCGATGCCGGTCGCTTGACGGACGCGCTCGTCGCCTAATACGCCCTCGCTTCCTTGGGGATTGCGTCATGTATATAATCTATGCATACTGATGCATATGAGAACCACACTGATACTTGATGACGAGTTGGTTGACAGGGCTCGCGAATTGACTGGCATTCAGGAGAAGACGGCCCTTGTACACGCGGGCTTGAGGATGCTCGTCGAGCGCGCAGCGGCACGGCGCTTGATGCAGCTTGGAGGCACCATGCCTCAAGCCCGTCCTATACCGAGGCGTAGGCAGTCGCCTGCAAAGCGGTGACCCTCGTCGACACGTCCGTTTGGATCGACTACTTTCGCCGCGGGAATTCGAAGCTCGAAGACTTACTCGAAGACGACACGGTGCTAACCCATCCATTCGTAATCGGCGAGCTCGCGTGCGGTGCGTTGCCGGATCGACGCCGGATCCTCGCCGATCTTGCAGTTTTACCGAGGACGAACGTTGCACATCACGACGAGGTGTTGCATCTCGTCGAAAACCGCGCTCTTTGGAGTCAAGGCGTCGGCTGGATCGATTGCCATCTACTCGCGTCCGCCATCATTTCACGCTGCAACTTATGGACACTCGATCTCGCCTTGCAACGCGCGGCCGCGGCCGTTATACGCTGAGAAGCGAAGCCACGTCGTCTGGGCTTTCACCCCGCGTGCTTCCTGTGCGCACGATTGCACCTCGCTGCATCACGTAGTAGCGTTCCGCAATCGACCATGCAAAGTCGAGATGCTGCTCGACAAGCAATACAGCGACTCCGAAGTCTTTACGAATCGACGCCAGCGCCGCCTCGATTTCCTGAACGATCGAAGGCTGAATGCCTTCAGTCGGCTCGTCGAGGAGTAAAAGACGCGGCTCGCCGATGAGCGCACGCCCGATCGCCAGCTGTTGTTGCTCGCCACCGCTTAGGACGCCGCCCTTTCGAGCTCGAACGCGCGATAGGGTCGGAAAGAGCCCGAAGACGCGATCGAGCACCGAGTCGGAACGCTTGGGGCGGCCGGTCAGCGCGGACGCGCCCATCGCAAGGTTCTCCTCGACCGTGAGATGCGGAAAGATGCCGCGACCTTGCGGAACGTATCCGATACCGATGCGCGCACGGCGATGCGGCTGCATCGACGTCACATCACCGTCGTCGAAAAGGACGCGGCCCTGGTTGTTGCGGTGCAGTCCGATAATCGAACGCAGCAGTGTCGTTTTCCCGACGCCGTTGCGGCCGAGCAGCGTCACGGCTTCGCCGGCGCCGACCGTAAGATCCACGCCGGAGAGGACCTGGCTTTCACCGTATGCCGCGCCGACGCGTTCTAGGTTCAGCACGCTATGCCACGTTCTCGCGTCCGAGATAGACGGCCGCGACCTGCGGATTGCGACGCACTTCTTCTATGGTACCGTGCGCCAGAAATCGTCCCATGTGCAGCACGCTGACCGGCGCAGCAAGATATCCGACGAAGTCCATGTCGTGATCGATAACGACGAACGCGTGACGGCCCGCAAGCGAGCGAATCAATTGCGCCGTCAACTCCGCTTCGCGATGGGTCATGCCTGCGGCAGGTTCATCGAGCAGCAGCAAATCCGAATTCGAGGCAACGACCATCCCGATTTCGAGCCATTGCTTCTCCCCGTGGGAAAGATGTGCGGCAAGATAGTCGCGCTTTGGAGCCAGGCCGATCGTCTCGAGCACTTCGTCGACCCGGGCGCGCGAACCGTTGAGCGTAAATGTCCCCAGCGCTCGCAGCGCGCCTCGGTTGTGGGTCGCCGCCACGGCGAGATTCTCGCCTACACTCAGCGCCTCGAGCACCCCGGGCGTTTGAAATTTGCGGCAGATGCCGCGCCGAACGATTTCATGTTCGGGCAGCGCGCTGATGTCTTCGCCCTTGAACATGATACGTCCGGACGTCGGACGCACGCGGCCGATGATCGCATCCAGCAATGTGGACTTGCCCGCACCATTCGGCCCGATCAGAACGTGCACGGCGCCGGTTTCGACGCCAAACGTAACGTCGTCGAGCGCTTTATAGCCTTCGTACGAGACCGTCAAACCGTCGACGAGCAGGAGCGACCGATCCGAGCCGCTCATTCGATTGCGGGTTCCACGCGTGGACGGCGCTTCATCAATGCGGCAACGCGAACGGCGGCGACCTGCGCGAGCGGGACGAGCCCACGCGGCGCAACGGTCACGACAACGACGAAGAGCGCACCGACGATATACAGCCACGCGTTCGGAAACGCGCTGCTGATCCAATCCTTTCCGAAATTGACGAGCAGCGTCCCGACGATCGCGCCAAGCAAGCTGTCGCGGCCGCCGACCGCAACCCAAATGACCATTTCGATCGAGGGGACGACGCCGAACATTGCCGGCGAGATGTCGCCGATGCTGAGCGTCACGAGCGCACCCGCGATTCCCGCAAGCGCACCTGCGATCGCGAATGCGATCATCTTGAACGGAACTGGATTATAGCCGAGGAATCGCACGCGGTTCTCACCGTCGCGAATCGCAAGGAGCAGCCGTCCAAAACGTGATTGGATGATGTAGCGCAAAACGTAGAAAGCGACCGCGAGGATCGCGAGCGTCACGAAATAGAGTGCGAGCTGCGTTTTCGGATCCGTGAGCTGCAATCCAAAAACGTCGCTAAAGTTCGTCAGCCCGTTGAATCCGCCGGTGTACGGCTGCTGGCTGATGATCAGTGTTGCGGCAGCCAAGACGAGCGCTTGTGTGATGATTGCGAAGTACGGGCCGCTGACGCGACGCCGGAATACGAGGAACGCAAGTACGAGAGCTGCCGCGCCGGGGACGACGATGACCGCTGCCAGCGCGACGGCCGGATAGCGAAACGGCTCCCACCACCAAGGGAGCGTTGAGACGCCGTTCCATTCCATGAAGTCGGGTAGTTGGCCGGGACCAGCGGCTGAAAGCTTCAGATACATCGCCAGCACGTAACCGCCGAGACCGAAGAACAAACCCTGTCCAAGGCTGAGGATTCCACCCGTCCCCCAGATCAGCGAGATGCCGAGCGCGAGAATCGCGAACGCTAAGAACCTGCCGAGTATCGTGACTTCGTATCCGGAAAGATACAACGGCGCGCATGCCGCGATTACAAACAGGGCCGGGTACAAAAGCTCTTTGCGCGGGATGTTCATGCTTCGTCGAGCGCCCTCGAGCGCGACGACGCGATACCGCGCGGCCGGAATTGAATGAAGACAATAACGAAGACGAGCAACAGCACGTCGGAGAAACTTTGACTGGTGACGATCTGTGCCGTCGCCGAGAACAGCCCGACGATTACGGCTGCCGCCAGCGTTCCGGCGAGGCTACCGAGACCGCCTAAGATGACGACGAGAAATGCGTAGACGATATAACCTTGGCCGACCGTCGGTGTGACCGGCGCAATCAAGGTGAGCGCTGCACCCGCCAATCCGGCTATGCCGGTGCCGAGTGAGAACACGCAAAGGTCCACCCAACGCGTGTCCGCGCCGAGTGCGTCCGCCATTCCGCGGTCTTGATGCACCGCGCGCACGAGCATTCCAAGCCTCGTGCGCATGATCAGCAGTGTCACGCCGCCCAACACGATCGCCGCTACGACGATAATGAAGACGCGCACGAGCGGGATCGAAAGCCCGGTCAATGCCGTGCCTCCAATGGCTAATGATCCCGCAAGCCACGACGGCGCAGTCACCTCGACGCCGATCGGGCCGAAGATACTGCGCGCAGCCTGTTGTAAGATGAGACTCACGCCCCACGTCGCGAGAAGCGTGTCAAGCGGCCTCCCGTAGAGCTTTCGGATGAGCGTCGCTTCCATCAGCGCACCAAACGCGGCGGCGCCGAAAAACGCGACGACCAAACCGATGAGAAAACCGGTGCTCTTTCCGAAAAGCAGCGTGCACACGTATGCGATGTAGCCGCCCATCATCAACATCTCGCCGTGCGCCATGTTGATGACACGCATTAACCCAAAACTCAGAGCGAGTCCGAGCGCCGCCAAGAGGAGAATCGAGGCGACGCTAATCCCATTGAAAAGCTGACCTGCAACGAGAACGGACTCGCTCATCGCGATATGGTGCCTTTTAGACCGAGCAGACCTTGCCCGGGAAGGAGAGCGGATCGTAAGGCACCGGCGCGATCGGTCCCTTCGATTGCCAGATGATCTTGAACTGTCCGCTGGGCAAGAGCTCGCCCACGAATCCTGTCTGGACCAGGCTTTGGTTGGCAGCGAACTTCGTTTCGCCCATCCCATAGTCGGAATACTTCAGCCCTGTCGCGGCCTTTCGAACTTTGTCGATATCGAAACTCTTGGCTTTTTCGACTGCGGCCGCCCACGTATAGACGTCGAGATAACCGTGTATCATCGGGTCGTCGATCGGTTGATCGGGATATTTGGCATGATATGCGGCGACGAACTTCTTGTTGACCGGATCGGGAAGACTTTCGAAATAGTTCCATGCCGCATAGCTGCCTTGCAGCAACGACGGCCCGATGGACTTTGCTTCGGGTTCGGCGATGCTGAAGGACATCACGGGAAGTTTGGATTCCGTGAGCCCGGCGGCGGCCATTTGCTTAAAGAACGATACGTTGCTGTCGCCGTTGAGCGTATTGAAGATGATCGACGGCTGCGCCAGCTTGATCTTGTTGACGATCGCGCTGAAGTCGGTGCCGCCGAGCGGTACATACTCTTCGCCGGCAACGGTGAGCCCGTCGTGCACGATGTGCTTCTTCAAGATCAGGTTCGCCGTCCGCGGAAAGACGTAGTCCGAACCGAGAAGGAAGTAACTCTTATATCCTTTAGACTTCGCCCAATCGAGCGCGGGAAGAATCTGCTGGTTCGGCTGCGCTCCCGAATACATGATGTCTTTCGAGCATTCGTTGCCTTCGAACTGAACCGGATACCATAGCAATCCGTGGAAACGTTCGAAAACGGGCAACATTGCCTTGCGGCTCGCCGACGTCCAGCCGCCGAAAACGGTGACGACTTTGTCTTGTTGGACGAGCTTTTGAGCTTTTTGCGCAAAAATCGCTGGGTCGGAACCGCCATCCTCGACGACCGGCTCGATCTGCTCGCCCATGACGCCGCCTTTGGCGTTGATCTCATCGATCGCCAACAGTGTCGCGTTCTTGACGGTGACTTCACTAATCGCCATCGTGCCGCTCAGCGAGTGCAGCACGCCTACCTTGACCGTGCCGGCAGCGGATGTCGGCGTTATCGATAGCGAGCTAAGCAAAAAAAATGATGCCGCGAGCAAACTGAATGCTCGCGCCAACGGTTGTTTGGACATTCTTCCTCCGAGCCGTTATGTGTGGAGTGCGGGCTTTCCGGAGTTCAGAGTAGGCCGCCGTTCGCTATTTGGAACACCATGTCGCAGGACGGCTGTCATTTTGTCCGTGGCGCGACGTGGCTATGGCGAGGACGATGGGGATGGTTCCACAGATGGCGTTTCGCTTGGCAACGGACTTGGCGAAGGCGATGGTTTCGGGAAACACCCGTCGGGCGCGCTTTGCGGTGGAACCGCCGGAAGCGGCGCCGTACTCGTCATCCCGATCTCAATCGGGTAATTCGAGCCGCCTTCCGTCATCGTTATAACCGTCGATGCAGCTTGCTGTTGCGGCGGCATCGTGTACGCCATGACTTGATAGCGCTGCGGAACGCGCACGCAACCGAGCTCCTTGATCTGTCCGTCGACGATGAACGTGCTTCGCGTTGGCCCGCCAAGCGGCTTCTCATAGAGATAGAGCGTCTGCGGCGTATTTCCGGGATTGTCGATGTCGAACGTAATACGATGAATGACGCCGTAGTCACCGTAGTCGTGCCCGGGGCCGCTCGGATCGAGGTTACGTGGCGTCGTGTCACGCGTACCGTACTCGTAGGTCACATCCGGTCCTCCGACGCTGTACGTCAGCGACTGAATTCCGAAGCCACCGAGATCGAACGTTCCGCGCCGATGGTGCCCGTCGGGCGATGCGAATCCCGCTGTGTATTTGTGCCAGTCGTCTCCGGCCGGGTACGCGATAACACTGACCGTCACCGGGGCACCACCGACTACGCGAACATCAGCCGCTCCCGCAACGAGCTCACCCGCCAGTATCATCGAGTTGCGTAATATGAACGGCGTCGCCGGCGTAACGCTGGTGACGATTCCCTCGTTGCGCGGCTCCGCCAGCATAAACGCTTTTGAAACGAGATGACCGACGCTCATGACGTCGAGATCGGGACCGCCGTCGGCGTCAATTACTTGAACTTGGCTCTCGCCATCCGAGCTGATGACGATCGCGATGTCTTTCGGCAGATTCAAGTCGTCATGATAGTAATAAAGTCGCGTCGGCTTATCGACCGTAACCGTACCGCTAAAAAGCACGCCGAGTCCGCTGACGTATTCCGGATCGTCATCGTAGAAGAGTTGCACCGGTGGTGCCGGCACAAGCGTCATGTTCGTCACCGTGACGCTCGTGATGCCCGTTACCGTCGCAGTCGCTTCGGAACCCGCGACTGTAACCGGGATTGCAACGTTCGCGACGCCTTCGGGTTGCAACGGCGGCGGATCGCGCGGCAAAGGTCCATAAGCAATTGACGCGCCCGCAACGAGTGTCGGGCGAATTGCGCGATCGAGCTCAGCTTGGATTTGCCGCATCAAGAATTGAGGGCCGGCCGGCGATCCGGTAACGGTCAGCGACAGCGTCGCGGGAACTGTTCCGGCCGGCGGACCGACACGCACTTGCACGTCGACCGATGCGCCGGCTTGATCGATGATGTGCAAGGTTGCTGCACCCAGCTGCTGTCCGATGACGTGGATCGTCGTTTGATCGACCGTGACTTGCGCAATCGGGTTTGAGAGTTGCGCGGTCAGCGCGCCGGTCGCGCCGAGAATCTTCACGTCCTGGCTTCCGCCGACCGTAAGCGTAAAACTCACGGGTTGGGCCACCAAGAACGGCGCGGGTGTCGGACTCACAGATGGTAGCGGCGTCGCAGTCAGCGGAGTTGGAGCCGGCTCGGGAGTGGTTTGCGCTTGCGCTGGGACGGGCGCGTGAACGAAGGCTACCAGAACGACGAGTATTGCGAGTCTACGTGCGCCGATACCGGTACATACCTGCTTGCTGAATTTTCTCAACGCTGCCATTTGCGCGAAGGTGTTCGAGATGAGCCAACGTCTCAACAAGGGCAAAGCTCCGTTCGCTTGCCGGTAGATCCTCGAAGCGGCTCAGGTTCCTTCGCCATGTGAGCTGCGACGCCACCTCCGTACCCGTCATGAGTCCGCTCAGAACATTCTGGAGTTGCGTTTCGCGCTCGGCGTGGTGGGCGATCAGTTCTTCGATCCGCCCCGGAAGATCATCGATGGGTTCGCGGTGCGCGGGCAGTGCGCTCTTCGCGCCGAGAGTCGCTACTTTGCGAAGCGATTCCAGAAACATTCCGAGTGGATCGCCGTCGTCCGCGTGCCAAAAACCGATGTGCGGCGTAATTCGTGGAAGCACGTGGTCGCCGCTCAGCAATACCTTGCGCTCGTCGTCATACAAGCAAATATGTCCGGGCGTATGACCCGGCGTCCACACGACGCGAAAGCGATGACTTCCGATGCGCAGCTCTTCGCCGTCCGCAAGTTCCCGGTCGGGGGCTTTCAGCGTGTAGCGCCGAGCGAAGAGCCGCCCGCGATCTTCCGCGGCGTGGCCTTCGATTGAAAATCCGTTACTTGCCAGCCACGCATCGCGCCGCTGCAAATCGGATTCGATGTGCCGAAAGCGCGTATCAAGAATTGCCCAATCGGCCGGATGCATCATCAGTTTTGCACCACCAAGCTCGGCGATCGTGCCGGCCATCCCGTAGTGGTCGGTATGATAATGGGTCGCAATCACCCACGAGATTTGATCGATGCTCTTGCCGAGGTCGCTCAGCGCGTCTTCAAGCGTCTGCAAGACTTCGGGCAGTCCCCATCCGCAATCGACGAGCGTGTAGCCGTCGTCGCCCTCGATCAAGTACGCATTGATGTACTTGAGCGCATGATCCGTCATCGGCAGCCGAATCTGTTCGATGCCGTCGCCGCGTGAGCTGTGCGTCGTTTCGATTATCGGTGTCCCTCAGTTTCAGTTGGGACGACAACTCCATGACCGTTACCGTTCTTGCCGTTCGCGAAGCGCGCACGCAATGCGCCGAGCGGACGCAAGGGACGATCCCCGTCCTTACGGCTGAAGAGCCGCACGATGAACACATAGAGCACCGGGATGACATACAAATTGAGAATCGTCGAGAGCACCATCCCGAAGAAGACGACGGTGCCCAGCGAATTGCGCGCGTGGCTGCCGGCCCCGGTCGCAACGACCAGTGGTACGACCGAAAGAATGAACGCGATTGACGTCATCAAGATCGGGCGCAGACGAATCTCGGCTGCCATCTTGACGGCTTCTTCCGGCGTCTTTCCAAGCTCACGCTGCTGATTCGCGAACTCGACGATCAAGATGGCGTTCTTGCTCGCGAGCCCGATCAACATAACGTAGCCGACTTGCGCGTAGACGTCGCTCGCGAAGCCGCGTGTCCAGAGTCCGATCAACGCGCCCAGAATCGCAAGCGGAACGGTGAACAGAATGATCAGCGGTTCCGTGAAGCTCTCGTATTTCGCCGAGAGCACGAGAAACGTGAAGAGAATTCCTAAGAGGAAGATCATCAGCGACTGCCCGCCGGCGGTCGTCTCTTCGAGCGCGATACCGGTCCATTCGTACTGAACGCCGGCCGGCAGATTCTTCGCCACACGTTCCATTGCAGCCAACGCATCGCCGCTGCCGTGACCGGGCGCTGCTTGTCCGAGCACTTCGATGTTGCGGAAGAGATTGTAGTGGGTGATGACGGGCGCTGCCAGACCCGGATGCACACTAACGATATCCGAAAGGGGAATCGAACCGCCGCCGGACGAGCGTACGAAAATTCGTTGGAAGTTTAGCTGCGAGAGCCGGTACGACGTATCGGCCTGAGCGTAGACGCGGAACGAACGGTTGAGATACGTGAAATCATTGATGTAGTCGGATCCCATGTAGATCGCAAGCGTACTGAACACGTCCGCAATCGAGACACCGATTTGCTGCGCCTTGTCGCGATCGATGTCGACGACTAATTCGGGAGCATTCGCATGGAAGGTCGTGTAGATCGAGCGTAGGTTCGGATCTTGGTTCGCGCTGCGAACGAATTGCTTCGCCGCCGCACTTAGTGCCGAAAGGCCGATGTTGCCGGTATCCTCCAGCTCGAACTGAAATCCGCCGACGTTACCGACGCCGGAAATTGCCGGCGGATTGAACGCTACGATCGATCCCTCGGGAATCTGCGAGAGCTTGGCGTTCAAGCGGCGCAAGATCGCGGCTAGAGTGTGCTGCGCACCAGGCCGCTCGCCCCACGGTTTGAGATGCGCGAACATCAATCCGAAGTTCGGGCCCTGTCCTACGAAGCTGAAACCTTGAATACTGAAAAGATCGAGCACATCGGGCTCCGCACGAATGACCTGCTCGGCTTTGAGCGCGACCGATGACGTATGGGGTAGCGACGACCCATCCGGAGCCTGCAACAAGACGAAGAAATAGCCGACGTCCTCGTCCGGAATGAACGCGGTCGGCGTGCGCGTAAAGACGTATCCGGTTACCAGCAACCCGATTGCGAAGAGCGCGCCGACGACTTTGCCGTGCCGCATCGTCGGCACGAGCGTCCGATCGTACGCCGTCCGCATCCACTGAATGACGGCGTTGATGATATCGAAGAATCGGCCGTGCGAGCCTTCTTCGGAGCTGATCAACAAGCGCGAGAGCACCGGCGTGAGCGTCAGCGAGCAGAATAGCGAGATGCCGATCGCGCATGCGATCGTCAGCGCGAACTGCTGATAAAGCCGTCCCGTCGTTCCCGGAAAGAAACCGACCGGAACGAAGACCGAGAGCAGCACCAGCGAACTCGCGATGACGGCGCCATAGATCTCTTTGAGCGCCTGCTGCGCGGCCTCCATGCGTTCCATGCCTTTGTCTTGGATGAAACGCGCGATGTTTTCAATGACGACGATCGCGTCATCAACGACGAGTCCGGTCGCCAACGTCAAGCCGAAGAGCGTGAGCGTATTGATCGTGAAACCGAAGACCTTCATTAAAAAGAAGGTTCCGATCAATGAGATCGGGATCGTGATCGCCGGGATCAGCGTGGTGCGCCAATCTTGCAAGAACAAGAAGATCACGATGACGACCAGCGCGATCGCCATCAGCAGCGTGATCAAGACTTCCTTGATCGACTCGCGGACGAACTCGCTCGAATCGAAAGCCAGGCCGTACTTCATACCGGGCGGGAAATGTTTGGAGAGCTCGGCCATCGTCACGCGCGCGCGCTGCGAGAGATCGAGTGCGTTCGCACTCGGCAGCTGAAGCACCGCGATGCCGACCGACGGGCGGCCGTTGAAGCGCAGCTCGGTTGAATAATCTTGCGCACCGAGCTCGACGTGACCGACGTCGCGCATGCGTACGAAGCCGCCGTTTGCCGTCGTCCTCACGATGATGTTGCCGAACTGCGCCGGATCGGCTAGGCGGCCGCTGACGTCGATCGGGATCTGGAACGGCGTATCGTTCGGAATCGGCGGCATGCCGAACGCACCGGCCGGGACTTGCACGTTCTGCGCTGCGATCGCATTGGTGACATCGAGGGCGGTGAGTCCGAGCGCATTCAACTTCTTGGGGTCGATCCAGACGCGCATCGCGTACCGGCGATCGCCGAACGTGTGCACGTCGCCCGCACCTTTGATGCGTTTGAGCGCGTCGACCAAATAGATGTCGGCGTAGTTGGCGATGAAGAGCCGGCTGACGCTCGGATCGGTGGCGTAAAGGCCGAACGCGATCACGAACGAGCCGGAGTTCTTCTTGATAACAAGTCCGGTCTGCTGTACTGCCAGCGGCAGGACGCCGAGCGTGCTGTTCGCAGCATTCTGTACGTCGGTCGCGGCGATATCGAGATTCGTATCGAGCGAGAACGTGCACGTAATCGTGACCGTGCCGTTATTCGTGCTCTGCGAGCTGATGTAACGCAGGCCCTCAGTGCCGTTGATCGCTTCTTCCAGGGGGATCGTAACGGTTTGCTCGACCGTCTCCGCGCTTGCGCCGACATATGTCGCGGTGACGGTGACGGTCGGCGGCGCGATTTGCGGATACTGAGAGATCGGAAGCGCCGGGATCGTGATCAACCCGACCAACACGATAAAGAGCGAGCAAACCGATGCAAAGATCGGCCGCCGCAGGAAGTAATTCACTCGCCAAGGAGGTTGGCCGCGAGCCCTTGGAATTCCGGCTTATGGCTTCCAAAGCAGCCCCTCGGCCGCTCCGCGGCGTGCGCGTCCTCGATTGCGCAACGATGATCGCAGGACCACTGTGTGCAACGCAACTCGGCGATTACGGCGCAGAAATCGTCAAGCTCGAGCAACCGGGTAAAGGCGATCCCGCGCGACACTTCGGCGCGGAGAAGCACGGCGAAGGGATTTACTGGAAAACGCTTTCGCGCAACAAAGCGAGCGTCGCACTCGATCTTCATAAAACTGAAGCGCAGCAAATTTTTCGACGCTGGCTCGGAACGTTCGATATTTTGATCGAAAATTTCCGGCCCGGTACGCTCGAGCGTTGGAATCTCGATCCAAACGAACTTCTCGCGCAACATCCGCGCTTGATCGTGTTGCGCATGACGGCATTCGGACAACAAGGTCCATATCGCGACCGCGCTGGTTTCGGAACACTCGCCGAAGCGATGACCGGAATCGCGGCGGTTACCGGTTGGGAAGACCGTCCGCCGCTTCTTCCACCCTTCGCGCTCGCCGACACGATGGCGGCGATGTTGGCGACGAGCGCAGTTCTCGCAGCCTACCTTCGCGCGCGAGATTCAGGCGAAGGCGAGATCATCGACTGCGCAATCTACGAAGCCGCAATGAAGCTCACCGAGCTGCACATGATGGACTACGATCAAACGCGCCATGTTGCGATTCGCAAAGGCAACGAGCTCGAGTTCACGGCGCCGCGCGGCGCGTTTGCGTGCAGCGACGGTTTGTGGGTCGCCTTATCCGGCAGCTCCCAATCGATCGCCGAACGGTTTATTCACGCCATCGGGGGCGACGAGCTGGCGAAGGATCCGCGCTTCAAGACGAATACGGATCGAATCAAAAACGGCGATGCGCTCAATCGTGCGATCGAAGCCTGGTGCAAAGTCCGCACGCGACCAGACGTTCTCGACACCTTGATTCCGCTCGGCTGCGCAATCGGACCGCTCGAAACGATTCAAACGATCTTCGACAATCCGCAGATCCAGTTTCGCGAATCCTACGTTACAGTCGAAGATCCGACCTTCGGCGCGCTGCGCATGATGCGCGCGCAACCCGAATTCTTGCGCTCGGAACCGGCCACGCTCGTACCTGGACCCTCGGAAGTCGGCGCCGACACGGCGCGGTTATTGAAGCGTGACCTCGGCCTATCGGACGCGGAAATCCAGGCGTTGCGCGGCCAGAGTGTCATCCCGAGCGTAGCGCCGCAGGCGCGTAGTCGAGGGACAGAAACCATCATCGCTTAAGCATTTTTCGCGGTCTCTCGACTACGGGGCGCTTTGCGCCTCTACGCTCGGGATGACAAGGCGAGAACTCGATCGACCATCGCGGCCGATAAACCAACGTAGCTGCGCGGATCGAGCAATTTCTCGAGCGCCGCACGATCGAAGATCTTCGCGATCTCGGGATCCGCAGCCAGGAGATCGATCAACCGTCCCTTGCCGTTCGCAACGGCGACGCAAATTTCGGCGATCTTGTCGTGCGCGATCTCGCGTCCCATCTTCGGACCGAGCGCCATCATGACGTTCTCAGTATTGATCAGACCGTCCGTGATCTGCAAATTCTTCAGCATGCTCTTCGGATGGACTTCGAGACCATCGAGCATGAATTTGGCTTGCGCGAGCGCTCCGGCTGTCAAGCAAAAAATCTCAGGCAGCACGAGCCACTCAACCTCCCACGGCCCCGTAGCGCGCTCGAGGTCGGAGCCCATTGCGGTGAGCAGTCCGGCAACATGCTGGCGCACGACGGCCGCGCAGGCCGTGATGTACGCGCACGAGATCGGATTGCGTTTTTGCGGCATCGTGCTCGAACCGCCACGCTGACCGCCACCCGCCGGTTCTGCAACTTCGCCGAGTTCCGTCATCATCATCAGCTTGACGTCGAGCGCGATCTTTTCGAGCAAGCCACACAGGAGTCCGAGGAAATTGCCGACTTCGCAGATCGTATCGCGCATCGCGTGCCAGGCAATCGGCGGCCGCCCGAGCCCAAGCTCATCCATCACCGCGTCTTGAACTTCGAAGCCGCGCTCTTTCAGCGTTGCGAGCGTCCCGACCGCGCCGCCAAGCTCCCCGATCAAGACGCGCGGCTTCATTTCAGCGAGCCTTTCCACCTGACGATGGAACCCCGAAAGCCACACGGCAACTTTGTAGCCGAACGTCATCGGAACGGCCTGTTGCAGATGGCTGCGGCCAACCATCGGAGTCTCGCGATGCGCACGCGCGAGCTTTGCGAGCGCATCGACGACGGCGTGCATGTCGCGCTCGATCAGCTCGAGTCCGGAACGCATCTGCAAGACCGTCGCCGTGTCGGTGACGTCTTGCGTCGTCGCGCCCCAGTGACACCATTGCCCGAGGCCATCGGCGCAAGCTGCCGTGAGCTGCTGCACGACGGGCATGATCGGAAAGCCGACGCGTTCGGTGGCCGTCTTCAGCTTTTCAAAGTCGATCGCCTGGGCCGTGCAATGTTTTGTGATCTCGGCGGCCGCGTTCGGTGGAATGATGCCGAGCCGGCCTTGCACGACGGCTAAGGCTCTCTCGAAGTCAAGATAGGCCTGAATGCGTCGTTCATCCGACCATACGGCGCGCATCGCGGGCGTGCTGAAGATGTCGCGGTAGATCGACGAATCGATGACCGTTGCGTTCGAATGCATCCCTACCTCTTCTCTTGCTATTCGACGAGCTTGGCGTTTTGCGGATAGATGGGGCGATTAATGATCCGTTCGAGCATTTCCGGAGATTCCGCGAGCACGAGCGAGCAGAAGCGCGCAAAGCTCTCGCGTTCGGCTTCGCCTTCTGCAAATCGCGCGTTCTGCGTCAAGTCGATTTTTCCGGGGACGTCGAGGATTCGAATGAAACGCCCGTCATCATCGGTGCCGACCTCCGCCAGACCGGCATCTGCAAAGATCAGGAGCGCGAAGCCTATGGTCGATGCCCGAACGTTGCGCAGATTCAGGCTCGCGACGACCGTCTCATTGTCGACGCGCGCGATCCCGTCCCGTGCAATGCCGCGAAGGGAACGGTATATCTCGCGCAACGTCTCGAGCCTCGGCGCATCGCAATCAATCAGAAATTCGTTGAGCCCTTTATCGGTCTCTCCAAAAAGAAGGTGGACGTTGGCATCGGCGCCGTCACGCCCGGCTCGCCCCGCTTGTTGGTTGAACTGCGTGAAATCGAAACTCAGATGATAGAGAAAGACGTTGCGCACGTCCGGGAGATCGATGCCCTCGCCGAACGCCGAGGTAGCGACGACGACACGCAGATCGCCTTCACGGAAATAGTTTTCCACCATGGCGCGATCGGCCGAGCCCATGCCGGCGTGATAGAACGCGACCTCGTTGCCAAGCGCCACGCGCAGCTTCTCGGCCACATTCGTTGCGCCGCTGCGCGAATTGCAGTACACGATGCCCTTGCCGCCGTTGCGCAGGACGTCGATCAGATAGGCTTCCCTCGCGCTGGTATTGCGCGCGTCGACGACGTGCAGGTTTTCGCGGATCGTCGCATCGATCACCCAAGCGTCGATGCCGAGTTCGCGTCGAATGTGATCGAATGCGGCGTCGGTGGCGGTCGCCGTCAGCGCCAGCACCTGCGGCATCCCGAGTTTCGGAAGTTTCTCCGGAAGTTTCGCGTATGCGGGCCGGTGCGTCGATTCATAGACATGATGGCCTTCGTCGATCACGAGCAGCGACGGACGGCTTTGCGGCGTGGCAAAGCGCTCGATGTGAAACTCGATGAACTCGGGCGTCGAGCAGACGATATCCCATTCGCCGCTTTCCAGCGCCGCCATCAGCTCAGCCCGCTCTTCGCCGTCGATCGCGCCGTTTGCACGAAACATTCGTATGCCGAGGTCGCCGAGTTTACGCTCGAGCGCCGAGAACTGATCGTTCGCGAGCGCACGTAGCGGGTAGATGACGAGCGTCTTCGCTCCGCGTTCGAGTGCGCGAATCGCGGCGGGATATTGAAAGCAGAATGACTTGCCGCGGCCGGTCCCCATCACGGCAAGCGTGTTACGTCCACCTTCGACGCGATCGATGACCAGTGATTGCGACTCGCGCAGCGGATGCGTCCCGATCAGTGCGCGTACGACGTCGTCATGTCGCGGGGGGCCGGCAGCCGGAAAGGCACGCGCGCGCTTTCGAATGAGATCGCTGCGTCTCACTCTCACATTGACACCAAACGAACGTCCTGCGCCACCGCCCGTTATGTCTGTAACTTCCGCGCCGTAACGGCGCCCTTCGGCGTCGATGAGCGGCGCAAGCTTCTGCGCGAGACTCCGATTCAAGAAACCGAGCTGCAAGCCCCCGTAGAACGCTGCGATCGCATTCGCGTCAAACTTGTTGCCGGGTTCCCGCCGCAGCTCGAGCGTGGCCCCGGGCCGGATGCCGGCGACGATATCTTGACGCCCTTCGAAGCTCACGCCCGCGAGCTTAGTATTGAACTCCGCGGAATCGCCGATGTTCGCATAACGGTCGCGGTCGAGAAACTGCCCCGACTTTGCGAAAAGCGCGTCGACGAACGCACTCGATTCGCTTTTTTCTTCATCAAACGTCGTAAGGAGCCGCTCGAATGCAGCCTCGGACGGCGTCGGAGGTGGAAGAGACTTACTCGGTCTCTTCGAGATTGAGTTTTATCTCCTCATGGCCTTGCTCGAGCGCTTCGTCGTGCAGGCCGGCGCGTTGCGCATCGAGCGGATCGATCTCGGGCTCGATCGTTTCCGTAGCTGCCGTCACGATGCGACGCTTCTTGTAGCGTGTTTGCCGCGGGCCGCTACTTGGATCGACCTTTTCCTTTTCCTTGCGCTCTTTGCGCGCAGCCAGAATCGCTTCGCGTTCTATTGCAGTCCGTGACGCCTGCGCCTTGGCCTCGGCAACCGTACGCGGACGCGAGACCGGCGCGCTAAGGCCGAGCGCGCGACGCCGCTCTGCGCGTTCCACCTGCTGCTTGCGCAGCCGAACAACCAGGGGCGCCGAGTAAAAGATCGAGTGATAGCCGCCGGAGCAAATACCGACCAGCAGCGCAAATGCGAAGTTCTTGAGCGACGCTCCGCCAAGCGCCAGAAGCGCGACCAGCGTGATGACGACGGTTGCCAGTGTATTCACGGAGCGCGTCATCGTCTGCAAGATCGACGTGTTGACGATCCGCTCGTACGGTTCACCGTCCATGACCTTCGTGTTCTCGCGAATCCGGTCGAGAATGACGATCGTATCCATGACCGAGTAGCCGATGACGGTCAGAACCGCAGCTAAAAACGCGTCGTCGACGCGCTTGTCGGCGATCGCATAGATACCGATCATCATCAGCGAATCGCGAACGAGCGCAATGATCGCCACGAGCCCGAAGATGTAATTCCAGCCGAAGCGGAACGCGATATAGATGAATTGGATCGTGATCGCAATAACGAGCGCGTAGAGCGCGTGCAGCAGATACTCGTGCGATAGCGTCGGTCCGACCGTCGATATCGAGGATTGCGCGCGGTCGACTGTCCCAACCGTGGCGAGTGCGGTCCACAGTTTTGCGGTGTCGTTGCCGAAATCGGTTTGCGTCTCGACGCTCCAGCGCGAATCCGGGAGATCTCCCGACTTGGTGAGCGTGTTGATCCGCTCGTCACCGACGCCGACCGTCGAGAGAGCCGAGGCGATCTGCGCTTGCGTGACGCTCTTATCGAATTTCAGCGTCAGATCGGTTCCGCCGGTGAACGATAGACCGAGGCGCAGCGGTGCGCCGGTATTATGCCAATGGACGCCCATTGTGATGAGGCCCGCCGCGATCACGGCGTACGATATCGCCGAGACGATGCGGAACCAGCCGACGATGTTCCAATTCAGGCGCCGGAAGAACACGCTAGGCTCCGGCTTTCACGGCGGCGATGTCACCCGCACTCGCACCGTATGCGGCAGGCGACGTCACGATGTCGGTATCGACGACGACATCCATAAAGAAGCGCGTGATGTAGACGGCGGTACCCAGCGAGAATACCGTTCCCCAAAAGAGCGTGTATGCGAAGCCTTTCACCGTTCCGGTTCCAAGCAAAAACAAAACGCCCGCGCCGACGATCGTCGTCACGTGGCTATCGAAAACCGTCGTAAAGGCGCGCGCGAATCCGGTCCGGACTGCGGCGCGCAACGTCTTCCCGGCCCACAACTCTTCTTTGAGGCGCTCGAAAATCAGAACGTTGGCGTCAACCGCCATACCGATCGAGAGAACGAAGCCGGCGATGCCGGGAAGCGTGAGCGTCGCTTTATTGACTGCGAGCAACGCCAACAAGGCGACGACGTATACGACAAGTGCCAAGTCGGCGAGCAATCCCGGTAACCGATAGACGATGACCATGAATACCAGGACGAGGCCGAGACCGAGCGCCGCAGCATACAGCGATTCCGTCAAGTCGAGCTGACCGAGTACCGGACCGATCGTGTCGTCCGAGATGATCACGACGGGGACGGGCAACGCACCGGCGTTGAGCTCGTTTGCGATGCGTACGACATCGTCTTCCGTGAAGTTGCCGGTGATCTCGCCGCTTTCACCGATCGGCGATTGAATCACGGGCGACGAAACGAAGCCGCCATCCAAGAAGATGCCGAGGTTTTGATGCAAATACTTGCGCGTCAGCGAATCGAACTTGCCGGGATTCTTCGTTTGAAAGTCGATTTTCGGGTGGCCGCTTTGATCGTAGGAGGCCTGAGCGCCCTTCAGCTCGGCACCGCTATAGATGGTCGCACCGCTGGCGAGGAACGCCGGCGACGGCTTCTCGACGCTTCCTTGAATATAGGCTTGATCTTTGCCCGAGGTTTGCGCTGCATACGCGCGGGTCGCAACTTGCTCCGGCACGATCTTGAATTCGAGGTGCGCGACGTCTTTGAGCGCGCGAATCGCTTCGTCGGGATTCTTCACCGCCGGAAGCTCGACCAATATCCGATCGTTGCCCACGCGCGTGATCTGCGGCTCCGTTACGCCCAAGCCGTTGATACGATTGTCGATGACCTGCACGACCTGGCTCTGCACCTGGCTCGTGATAGCAGGGACCTCTTTTGTGGGTTGCAACTGCAAAATGACCTGAACGCCTCCGCGCAGGTCGAGACCCAATCGTATTTTCTGTTGCACGGGCAGAATCGCCCAAACGCAAAGGGCGACGAAGACGAGCAGCAGTGCCGCCTTCACGGGATTTTTGAATCTAGACCACATTTTCCGCCAGCGGGAAGGGGAGAACCGCAAGATTGTAGCAGGGTCGGCATCCCGGGTCAAACCGTGAATGAGGGCGCTTGAGATGGTGGATGTTAAGGGGGTCGACGCCGGCCTTCTTCAGACGAAGTATCGTCTGACGAAGCAGCGCGCCGCGATTCTGCGCGCCCTGGATGGCGCAGCACATCTTTCTGCCGAAACGATTTTAGAACGCGTTCGAGAAGAGCTTCCCGGCGTTAGCCTTGGAACGATCTACCGCACGCTCGACATTCTGCGCGAACTTGGCCTCGTGCAAGTATTTTCGCATGCAGGTTCAGCGGCACGCTTCGAAGCCGTGCTCGAAAAACATCATCACCTGTTGTGTACAAAGTGCGGTCAGCTCGTCAACATCACCGCGCCCGGACTTGCGGATCTCGCCGCAGCGATCGGCTCGACGCGCGGATTTTCCGAGATCGACTGCGTGTTGACCGTCACCGGACTCTGTCCATCGTGTTCGACGACGAGCGTTCCGATCGGTTCGAGCGGCATTTCGCGCGGCAGCTCAGCGTAAGAGAATACCTCGACTTCCAGTCCCCACCGAACGACAAGCTCGCTGAGTAAGGGTCGCGCACGCGAGCCCGTGACGATTGCGCCGGCGTGCGCGAATCGGTCGGCGTGGGCGACGATCGCAGCGCGCAAACCAAGCGCGAAACCGGGATCAGGCGCGACGCCGAGCTCCGGATCGTCGTAGTATAGCAACGTCTCCTCGAGGTCGGGCGCAGCCACGAGCACATGCGGCACGCGATTACGACGTCGCAGCTCGACTGGTACGATGCGCCTGCGAATCGCCTCGGCGAGATCGCGCGGTTCACGCGTACCGCCCGCATCGATGAGGGCTTCCAGCGCAACGAGCGGATCGCGCGGCCACATCTTCTCGCGCAAGAGCAGCACGAACGCGCGATGTGCAAGTGCTACGGGGATCGCTTCGCCGATCTCTTTGACGAGCGCCGGTGCTACGGCGCGAAGATGTTCGAGCAGCGTCGCAAACTCTTGGCGACCGAAAAGCTCGGCAGCGTGGCGGCGCGCGACCTCCGCCAAATGCGAGCCCAGAATCGAAATCGGATCGAAGACGATCAGGCCCTGCTTTTCAACGTCGCCTCGAAGCGCAGGATCGATTGCGCGTGCGGCGAGGCCATAGACGGGCTCGCGAGCGGCATCACCGGCGACGCTGGCTAAAAGCTCGTCGTTGCCCACGGCGAGCAGACGGTCAAGCCGTAAGCGACCTACGGCCGCAACGGCATCATGCACGCGAATTGCGTACGTGTCTCTCTCGCGCGTGAGATCATCCCGCAGGCGTACCCCGGGAATTGCGATTCCGATTTCAATTGCAAGGGCGCGGCGAATTTCTCCAATCCGGTCGAGCAGCATTTCGTCATGCGGCGGTTTGAGCAGCGCGAGCAAGTCCGCACCGACGTCGATTGCAATCGCATCGACTCCAACCAAACCGAGCGCGCTTTCCGGACGACGCAACGCAACGCGGCGCGCATCGGAATGTTTCTTTCGCGTGGACGTATTCTCGTCGCGCGCCCGACGCTGCGCGAAATGGGCAGCAAGAAATGCCGCCCCGGAGAGCGTGGCAAAGAGCGGCCCGGGCAGCCCCGGCACGAAGGCCAGAATTCCGACGAGCGCAGCTGCTCCGCGCAAGGCATCGGGCCGCGCAAGCAACTGTTGTGCCAGATCGCTCCCGAGCGAACGCTCGACGGCAACCCGCGTCACCATCAGACCCATTGCGACCGAAATCAAGAATGCAGGTAAGGTCGTTACGAGCGCATTCCCAATCGAAAGAATCGCGTAGCGTGCGAACGCGTCGGCGGGCGCGAGGCCATGGGTGAGCCCGATCGCGATTCCCCCGCAGAGATTCAAAAGGACGATAACGAGCGCGGCAACGGCATCGCCTTTTACAAACTTTCCGGCGCCGTCCATGGCTCCATAGAAATCGGCCTCAGCTTGGATCCGTGCGCGACGCGCGCGCGCCGCTTCCGCATCGAGAACGCCGGCGTGCACCTCGGCATCGATCGCCATCTGTTTGCCGGGCATCGCATCGAGCGTGAACCGCGCGGCAACCTCGGCCACGCGCTGCGCACCCGTGGCGACGACGACGAATTGAATCGTAATCAGAATTGCAAACACGATCAGTCCGACGATGGGGCTTCCACCCACGACAAACGACCCAAAGGCTGGGATGACGGCACCGACACCGCCCGCCTCGTCGCCGTGCGAGAGAATCAGCCGCGTCGCGGATACATCGAGCGCTAGACGATAAAGCGTTGCAACCAGTAGTGCGGGCGCGAACGCAGAAAATTGAAGCGGTTCCTCGACACGAATCGCTACCAGCAGCACGAGCGCTGCAGCCAGGATGTCGACGCCGAGAAGCAGGTCGAGCAGCGGCGGCGGCAGCGGAACGACGAGTACAAAGACGATGCCGAGGACCACGCCGGCGAATGCGTATGTCGAACGCATCACTCTTCTCGCTGCAATGCCGCGATGATCTGTGCGACGGCGAGGTACACTTCGGGCGGTATCGGGCCAAGCGCATCATGCGCGAAGAGCCGGCGCGCCAACGGCGGGTCCTCGATAAGCGGTATGCGCAACTCCGCCGCGAGCTTTCTCACGCGCAGTGCGCCGTCGCCGGCGGCTCGAACCAGGATCATCGGCACCGGCATCTCACCCGTAACATAGCGCAACGCAATCGCGATGTGCGTTGGATTGACGACGACGAAGGTTGCGCGACGAACGTTTCGCAGCGCACCGCGTATCACCAATCGATGCAGGCGACGGCGGCGTGCGCGCGCTTGCGGATCACCGTCGTTCTCGCGCATTTCACGGCGTAGCTCGTCGAAGGTCATCCGCAAGCGGCGTCGCCAGCCTTTGCGCACGACGAGGACGTCCACGATTGCTGCAACGATGCCGACAGCGACCACGCCTTCGATCGCGCGCCCGATTGCGCTAGGAACCGGTTTGATCGCGCATGCAATGACTACCAGACACGCCAGAGCGGAGAGCGTGCTGCGCGCCACGCCGTGTGCGGCCTCGATACCAAGCGGTGGGCTGATATTGAGTCGAAATGGTAAGGGCCGCATCGAAATCCCACGCGTTTGCGCTACGGTTGCCAGCGCCGCGGCAAGAGCGCTGCCGGCTCCCGTCGCAGCGACGGCAATGAAGCCCGCCCTCATGATGCGAGCCAGATCGCCGGGATTCGCAATCGCGTGCATGCCCTCGAGGAAGCCGGCTCGCACGACGGGCAACACGGCCGAAAAACCGAGCAGCGCACCGCAGAACGACGCGACCGAGACGGCATCGCGCGAGACCGGATGATCGCCTTCGCGCCGCGCGCGTTCGAGTCTGGACGGGGTCGGCTCAAATGATTTCAACGCGAAGCCATGTCACGAACGTTTCCGAGCGAGATGAATGCGACGAGCAGCACGGCAGCATACGCGAGCGGATACGCGAGCGACAAGCTCCCGAAGCGTGGGATGACGCGCGTCAGCACGGCCAATCCGGCCTGAATGGAGATGGCCACGCAAATGCCCGGTGCTGCGAGCTGCAGCGTAATGCGCGCGAATTGCGGCGCATACGCGAAGCCGAAGCTGCGTAGTGCATGCGCGTCGATCGCGGCTCCTAACGGAACCGCGAGAAATGTCTTCGCAAAGGTTACGATCAGCGCATCGATTCCACCAAGTGCAAAGTACGCAGCGATGAAAACGAGCAGCCACAAGCCGCCGAAACCAGCCGGCGCAACGCTTACTCCCGGGACGCTCGCGCGCAGCCCAACGAGATCGTCGAGAAGACGTCCGGCGGCCGAAAACCCCTCGAAGACAAGCGTTGCGCCCAGCCCGAAGACCGCGCCGGTCAACGCCTCGCCCATAAGAAGTACGAGAAACGCCGCGGCCGAGTGCTCGCGAAGGTTTCCGGCGCTCGGCGCAACCGCAATGGCGAGTGTGAACGCAAACAGCACGCGAACGCTGGCCGGGACGTTGGCTCGCGAGAATCCCGGTGCGCGCACGAAGAAGCCGATCGCGCGCGCGAACACCGCAAGCAGCGTCGCCGTCACGCTCCGTGAACCAGCGCCGGAAGCGCGCTGACGGCGGCCTCGAACAGACCACTGCAGAGTCGTAACCCGAAGGCACCGAAGACTACGACGAGCGCGCCGATCGCCAGCAATTTCGGCAGCAGCGTCAGCGTCTGTTCGTGAACTTGCGTCGCGGCTTGCAAGACTGCAACCGCGGTGCCGACGATCGTGGCAACGACGACGGCGGGCAACGCGAGCACCGCACAGACCACGCATGCCTGCCGTAGCAACGCATCGAGCTCGCCCATGCCGCGATACTACGCGAGGTAGATTACGAGACGGTTACTTCTTAGTTGTCATCCCGAGAGTAGCGCCTGCAGGCGCGGAGTCGAGGGACAGCGGCCAGCGGTTTGCGGCACGAAGTGCCGAGCACACGGCGCGACTTGCCGGCGAGCGATTCAGCGTGTAAAAGTGGATGCCCGGTGCACCGCGCGCGAGCAAATCAGCGCACTGCAGCGTGGCATATGCAACGCCGAGATCGACGACGGCCTCGGGTTCGTCCACGCGGCGCTCTAGCTCAGAGCGCAAACGGAACGGGATCTCCGATCCGCACATCTCGGTAAAGCGCTGGATCTGACGGTAGTCGGTGATCGGCATGATGCCCGGAAGAATCGGAACCGTGATTCCCATGCTGCGCGCGCGCTGTACGAACGTGAAATAGCGTTCGTTGTCAAAAAACAACTGCGTCGTCAAAAAATGCGCGCCGGCCCGAACCTTCTCCGCAGCGTACCGCAGATCGGTCTCGGCAT